>NZ_JBFBAD010000010.1:0-61370 GCF_040682075.1 Actinoplanes sp. NPDC051411
CCCGTGGTGTCCCGGCCTTCGCTGTCCGCAGCCGAGCGAGCTCTTCGAGAAAAGGCTCAGCTCTGGCTGCTCACCGGTTGCCCGGTGACCAGATAGACCATCTGCTCGCCGATGTTGACCGCGTGGTCGGCGTAGCGCTCGTAGAAGCGGCCCAGCAGCGCACCGTCGATCGCGGTCTCGGCGCCGTACGGCCAGTCGTCGTTCAGCAGGATCTTGAACAGGTCGCGCTCGAACTGGTCCATGGCGTCGTCGTCGCCCTCGAGCTCGGACGCCTGGGTGGCGTTCACCTCGGCCAGCACCGTCGTGATCTTCTCGGCCATGCGGTCGGCCACGTCGGCCATGCCCTTGAAGACCCCGCGCAGTTCGGCCGGAACGGCCGGGGACGGGTGCCGCCGCTTCGCGGTCTTGGCCACGTGCTCGGCCAGGTCGCCCATCCGCTCGAGGTCGGCGGAGATGTGCAGGGCGGTGATCACCATGCGGAGGTCGGAGGCGACCGGCGCCTGGCGGGCGATCGTGTCGGCGACCTTGGTCTCCACCTGGGCGTAGATCGAGTCGACCTCGGCATCGCGTTCGATGACCGCCTCGGCCGCCTTGAGGTCGGCGGTGAGCAGCGCGGTCGTGGCCTTGCGCATCGCCGCGCGCACCGCCTCGGCCATGGTTACCAGCAGGCGGCTGACCTCATTGAGGTCGGCCTGGAACTCCTCGCGCATTTCTCTCGTCCCGGGGTCTCGGGGCCGTGCCCTGAGCAGGGTTCGGCCTTGGTTGATGTCCAACCTAAGCGTGCCTTACGGCGCGGACATGAACGGGGATGAACGACGCCGGGCGCGGTGGTGAACATTATTCGACACGAGACCGTTATGTCCGGATCAAGCTGGGGTTCAGGTAAACAATGACCCTACGATCGCGGCGTGGACTCGGGGCATGTCGGTTGGGCACTCCTGGCTGCGCTCATCATCGGCGTGGTGGCAGGGGTGCTGATCGCCCGCGCACGCAGATCGCCGGCGTCGGTGCGCAGCTCTTTGGTGCATAGCCCCGAGAGCCGGTCGCACGAGGGGGGTCGCGCCATCGAACACGAGGACGAGCCTTCAGGCCTTTCCAGGGCGGTGGGCGGGGCGGTCGGATGGGAGCCGCACAACGGCAAAAACGGCATGAAGGGGCTGGGACGCCGCAGCCTCGACTCGCTGCGCGTCGGTGTCGTGGTGCTCGACGCGGAAGACCACCCGGTGCTGGTCAACCCGGCCGCGCGAGCCATGGGCCTGCTGCGCTCGGGCGGTGCGCCGGGCACGATCGCGGCCCACCCGATCCTGCGTACGCTCGCCGGGCAGGTGCGCCGCACCGGCGTACGCCGCGAGGTCGAGCTCGATCTTCCCCGAGGCCGCGCCGGCGGGGCGCAAGCCCCGCTCGGCCTGCACCTGCGCGCGGTGGCGCTGAATGCCACGCACGTCGCGGTCGAGGCGGCCGACGTCACCGAGTCGCATCGGCTGGCCCGGGTCCGCCGCGACTTCGTGGCCAACGTCAGCCACGAGCTCAAGACCCCGATCGGCGCGCTCCAGCTGCTGGCCGAGGCCCTGCTCGACGCCACCGAACTGCCCGCGGCCGAGGACGCCGAGGAGCAGAACGAGGATCTGCTGGCCGCCCGCCGGTTCGCCGAGCGCATCCACCACGAGTCGGCCCGCATGGGCCGGCTGGTCAGCGAGCTGCTCGAGCTCACCCGGCTCCAGGGCGCCGAGCCGCTGCCGACGCCCGAACCGGTTCCGATCGACTGGGTGATCGCCGAGGTCGTCGACCGCACCCGCACCACCGCGTCGGCCAAGGGCATCGAGGTCGTCTACGCCGGCCCCAAAGGCTCGACCGTCTACGGCAGTGACAGTCAGGTAGCCACCGCGGTGACCAACCTGGTGGAGAACGCGATCGCGTACTCCGGGGAGAACACCAAGGTCTCGATCACTCTGCGTCAGGATGACGACTGGATCGAGATCGACGTTGCCGATCAGGGAATCGGCATCGCGGCGCACGACATCGACCGCATCTTCGAACGGTTCTACCGGGCCGACCAGGCCCGGTCCCGGTCGACCGGCGGGACCGGCCTCGGTCTCGCGATCGTCAAGCACATCGCCACCAACCACGGCGGGCGGGTCGACGTGACCAGCACGCTGGGCGACGGTTCGACGTTCACCCTGCGCCTACCGGCGCGTCCCCCGGAAGCCCCTTTGCCGTTACCGACGGCAATTGAGATCGAAACCGGTGCCGCCGGGCACTAGCCCCGGTAACCGGAACATGGAAGGAACCACATTGGCCCGCGTGCTCGTGGTCGAGGATGAGGAGTCGTTCTCCGACGCCCTGTCGTACATGCTGCGCAAGGAAGGCTTCGAGGTCTCGGTCGCGCCGACCGGCACCTCCGCCCTGACGCAGTTCGACCGGACCGGTGCCGACATCGTGCTGCTCGACCTCATGCTGCCGGAGATGTCCGGCACCGAAGTGTGCCGCCAGCTGCGGCAGCGCTCGGCCGTCCCGATCATCATGGTGACGGCCCGGGACAGTGAGATCGACAAGGTCGTCGGTCTGGAGATCGGCGCCGACGACTACGTGACCAAGCCCTACTCGCCGCGCGAGCTGGTCGCCCGCATCCGCGCCGTCCTCCGCCGTCAGGGCACCGACGCCCCCGAGGTGGCCACCCCGACCCTGGCCGCCGGCCCGGTTCGGATGGACGTCGAACGCCACGTCGTCACGGTCGACGGCGCCGGCGTGCAGCTGCCGCTGAAGGAGTTCGAGCTGCTCGAACTGCTGCTGCGCAACGCCGGCCGGGTGCTGACCCGCGGCCAGCTGATCGACCGCGTCTGGGGTGCCGACTACGTGGGCGACACCAAGACCCTCGACGTGCACGTCAAGCGGCTGCGCTCCAAGGTGGAGCCGGAGCCGTCGACGCCGCGCTACATCGTCACCGTCCGGGGCCTCGGCTACAAGTTCGAGCCGTAGGGATTGACAGCGGGCTATCTGTAAATTCAACTTACTGAATGGCCCGCTCTCTTCTCGTCGCCGGGATCGTCCTCGGCGGCGCCCTGCTCGTCGCGCCGGCCGCCCACGCCGCCGGCCCGGCTCTCACCGCCACGGTCGTACCGTCCTCGACCTGGAACTCCGGCTACGGCGCGACGTCACCATCAAGAACAACGGTGACGCGGCCGCGACCAGCTGGGTGGTCGAGTTCGATCTGCCCACCGGCACCACCGTGACCAGCTCATGGAGCGCCACCCGCACGAGCAGCGGCAACCACTACCGGTTCGCGAGCCTGTCGTGGAACGGGACCGTGGCGCCGGGCGGCACCGCGAGCTTCGGCTTCAACGCCGCCAACCTGGGCCTGCCGTTGAACTGCCTGGTCAACGGGGTGGCGTGCTCATCTGTTGTCACCCCACCGTCGAGCCCGCCGCCCGGCTCGCCGCCGCCGACGTCCCCGACACTGCCGCCGTCCACCGGCTCCATGGTCGACGTCTCGACCGCGGCCCAGCTCAGCACGGCCCTCGCCGCCGTGCAGCCCGGCCAGACGATCCGGCTCGCCCCCGGCACCTACTCGGGCGCCTTCCTCGCCCGGACCGCAGGCACCGCCACCGCGCCGATCACCCTCACCGGCCCCACCACGGCGGTGATCACCAACCCCGGCGCCTCCGGCACCAACCCCGGCTGCTCGACGCCCGCCGCCGGCTTCAACCCGGGTTACGGCCTTTGGCTGTACGCGGCGGCCTACTGGCGACTGAGCGGGTTCACGGTCGCCGGCGCGTCCAAGGGAATCGTGCTCGACGCCGCCCCGCACGTCCTGATCGACGGCGTCTACGTGCACGACATCGGCGACGAGGGCGTCCACTTCCGCCGCTCCTCAGCCGACGGCGTGATCGAGAACTCCCGCATCGAACGCACCGGCCAGGTCCAGCCCGACTTCGGCGAAGGCGTCTACCTCGGCTCGGCCAACTCGAACTGGTCCTGCTACGGCAACACCGGCGGCGTCGACGCCTCCGATCGCGTCCAGGTCCTGAACAACCACATCGGCCCGGACGTCGCCGCCGAACACGTCGACGTCAAGGAAGGCACGGTCGGCGGCGTCCTGCGCGGCAACACGTTCAACGGCCAGGGCATAGCCGGCCAGAACTCGGCCGACTCGTGGGTCGACGTGAAGGGCAGCGACTACCTGATCCAGGGCAACATCGGCACCTTCACCCCACCCGGCGTCTTCGCCAACGGCTACGAGACCCACAACCCTACGGCCGGCTCCGGCTGCGGCAACATCTGGCGCGACAACGTCTCCGACCTGGGCAACGTCGGCACCTGGGCGATCGACGTCACGTCGACGTCCAAGTGCGCCGGCCACCTCAACGTCGTCTACACCTCGAACACGGTCACCAACGCGGTCAGCGGCCTGACCAACATCAACCCCACTGCCGGCTAGGTGGTCGTCGGTGGAGCCCACGACCGCCGCCACCCGCTCGCGCAGCGGTCCGGGAAGAGCGTGCCCGCCGTTGACACGTGGCCTCGGCTGTCAAGCGCGCTGGGACGGCGGCGTGGCGGGCTCTCGGCCGCCGATTTCCCGGGGCAGGGCGCGCTCGGCCGCCTTCGCCGTGGCGGGGTGGATGGCGATCAGGCCCGATTTGATGCGGGCCTCGCAGAGTTCGGCCAGCCTCCGGTACGCCGATTCGCCGATCAGCGCGGTCAGCTCGGGGCCGTACGTCACGTACATCGAGTCGGTGCCGACGTGGGCGTCCGGGGACGACGTGCACCACCAGTCGAGGTCGTGGCCGCCCGGGCCCCAGCCGCGCCGGTCGAACTCGGTCAGGGTGGACTGCAGGATTTTGGTGCCGTCGGGACGCTTCACCCAGTCCTGCTCGCGGCGCACCGGCAGCTGCCAGCAGACGTCCGGCTTGTAGGTCAGTGGGTGCACGCCGTCGCGCAGGGCCTGGGCGTGCAGTGCGCAGCCGCCTCCGCCGACGAAGTCCGGGTCGTTGAGGAAGACGCACGGGCCGTCCTCGGTCTGGATCGCGGTGCGCCGGGCCGGTTTCGAGCCGTCGATGGTGTCCATCTCGGTGTAGTTCTTGAACCCGCGCCGGTAGTGCTGCCACGTCTCGGGGGTCAGTTTGGCGGTGGCCGCCTTTACCCGGTTCTCGTCGTCGGCGTCGGTGAAGAACGCGCCGTGGGTGCAGCAGCCCTCCTGAGCCCGGCCGGCCACGATGCCGTGGCAGGCGGAGCCGAACACGCAGGTCCAGCGGGACAGCAGCCAGGTCAGGTCGGCCCGGACGAGGTGCTGTTCGTCGTCGGGGTCGAGGAATTCGATCCATTCGCGAGGGAAGTCGAGATCGACCTCGTCGGCTCGGGCGGCGGCCGCGGCGGCGCGGGCGCTGCGGATCTGGTCACGGCGACTCACTCGCGACAGCGTACGCGTGCAGGTGACGTACATGCTGTTGGCGCCCGGTATGGCAGCATTTACCCGCCTGCTGGGACGGCGGTGGAGACGGACGGGTCTACCCTTGACTGCGTGAGTTCCCGTGTCCCCGTCCTGCTGTCCAGCTCGTCGGTCTTCCCCGAGCCGACCGCCGCCGCGTTCGAGATGGCCGCCACGGTGGGTTACGACGGGATCGAGGTCATGGTCTGGACCGATCGGGTCAGCCAGGACACCGGTGCCCTCAAAGGTCTGGCCGAGCACTATGACGTGCCGGTCCTCTCGGTGCACGCCCCGTGCCTGCTGGTGACCCAGCGTGTCTGGAGCCCCGACCCGTGGGAGCGGCTCAACCGGGCCGCCCAGCTCGCCGAGTCGCTCGGCGCCCCGACCGTCGTCGTGCACCCGCCGTTCAGCTGGCAGCGCGACTATGCGAGAAACTTCGTTCCCGGGCTGGTCAAGGTGCAGGCCAAGCATCCGGACATCACGTTCGCGATCGAAAACATGTTCCCGGTGAAGATGGCCGGGCGCTGGTTCGTGCCCTACACCCCGGGGTGGGATCCGACCGAGGTGGGCTTCGACGCGTACACGCTTGACCTGTCGCATTGCGCGGCCGCTCGCGTCGACTCGCTGGAGATGGCCGCCAAGATGGGTTCCGGGCTGCGGCACGTGCATCTGGGTGACGGCACCGGCGAGGCCCGCGACGAGCACCTGGTGCCGGGCCGCGGCAGCCAGCCGTGCGCCGAGGTGCTGCGCTCGCTGGCCGGCCGCGGCTTCACCGGCTCGGTCGCGCTCGAGGTCTCGACCCGGCGGGCGCCGAGCCGCGCCGCCCGCGAGGCCGACCTGCGTGAGTCACTCGCCTTCGCCCGCCGCCACCTGGCTCCGGCCCAGTCCCCGGCGTCGGTCTAAGGCCTGTCCTAGGCCGGGGTGAGAGCCGCTCGTTTGCGGGCTCGGTGCGCCGCCACGTGGGAGCGGGTCGCGCAGCGTTCGGAGCAGAAGCGCCGGCAGTTGTTGGACGACGTGTCCAGGTAGACGTTGCCGCAGCGTTCGTCGGCGCAGATGCCGAACCGGGCGCTGCCGTATTCGCAGAGCCACACCGACAGTCCCCACACCGCTCCGGCGAGGTATTCGGCGCTGACCGAGGAGCCGCGGCTGGTCACGTGCATGTGCCAGTCGCTGGCGTCGTGGCCCGAGATGCGTGGCTGCACGGGGAAGGCCTCGAGCAGCGAGTTGAGTTCGTTGACCGCGTCGACGTCGCGGCCGGACGTGCCGTTCTCGAAAACCTCGCGCAGCCGGCGCTTGGCCCGGCGGAAGACCACGAGGTCCTTCTCGACGACCTCATCGCGCATCCAGGCCTGGTCGTCGGCGAAGACGGCCTGCAGCCCGGCGAGATCGTCCATGTCCGCGTTGACGAGGTCAACCGCGGTGCGGGCGTACGCATCGAAGTTCACTCGACAAAGGTAGCCGCACCGGTCGCACACGAACACCGGCTGGTCGCACACCCGGCGCCGTGGCGCACCCACAGTGCCGCCGAATCGGACAGGTTCTGGCGATACGCTCGCCCCATGCTCCGTTCCGTGTTTCTCGCCGCCGCGGGCTCGTCCCGGCTGGAACGCCTGGTCGGCGCCGTCCCGGCCAGCCGGTCGATGGTCCGTCGCTTCATCGCCGGGGACGACGCCGACCAGGCCGTGACCGCCGTGCGCGCTCTGGCCGACGACGGTCTGGCGATCACGGTCGACTTTCTGAACCCCGAGACCACCACCGCGGAGCAGGCCCGGGCGGTCAAGGACGAATACGTGGCGCTGCTGGGCCGGCTGAAGGGCGCCGGGCTGACGCCCGCCGCCGAGGTCAGTCTCAAGCTCTCGGCGGTCGGCCGGCGGCTCGACGACAAGATCGCTTTTGAGTACGCGTCGGAGATCTGCTCGGCGGCCACCGAGGCGGGCACGGCCGTGACGCTCGACGCCGAGGACCACGCGAGCACCGACTCGACCCTCGAGATCCTTCTCGACCTGCGGAAGGATTTCCCGGAGACGGGCGCCGTGCTGCAGGCCCATCTGCGGCGCACCGAGGGGGACTGCCGCGAGCTGGCGACGGCTGGGTCACGGGTGCGGCTGTGCAAGGGCGCCTATTCGGAGCCCGAGTCGGTGGCTTTCCAGGATGCTCTCGATGTCGACAAGTCGTTCGTGCGCTGCCTCAACATTCTGATGTCGGGCGAGGGCTACCCGATGGTGGCGACCCACGACCCGCGGCTGATCGCGATCGCCGAGGACCGGGCCCGCTGGTTCGACCGGGCAGCCGACGAATACGAGTTCCAGTTCCTGCACGGCGTCCGGCCGGAGGAGCAGGCCCGCCTGGCGGCCGGCGGCAACGTCGTCCGGGTCTATCTGCCGTACGGCCGGCAGTGGTACGGCTATCTGATGCGGCGGTTCGCCGAGCGGCCGGCCAACGTCACTCTGCTCGTCCGTTCGCTGACCGAGCGGCGATAAATTTTCGGTCATAAACCGACATTCTTCGTGTGTCGGGCTTGACTTTTTGGAGTCATTTCACGGAACGCATCGCGTTGGTCACAGCCGTATCGATACCGTTCGGATGACACGCACGTTTTCGCTCCCGCCGCACGTCATCTCCTGCCGCGGCGGCACGTGCCCGCGAAAGGATCGGTGCGAACGACATGACGGGTCCAGCCCAGACCGAGGGGCTCTCCGAGGTGCGGTTCCTGACCGTCGCCGAGGTGGCCGCTCTGATGCGGGTCTCCAAGATGACCGTCTATCGGCTGGTGCACGGCGGCGACCTGACCGCCGTCCGGGTCGGCCGGTCCTTCCGCGTGCCCGAGCACGCGGTCCACGAGTACCTGCGCGGCGCCTTCTCCCAGACGGCCTAGCGGTGCCGTAAGCAAGACCACCGGTGGGACTGCCGGGGTCCTTTTGGCCTCGTACGTCGGAGGCCGGTACGCTGGTGCGGTTGGTTCCCGGTCGGATGCCCGCTCCCCGCGAGCGATGGCCATGACCGGGACGCCGTCCAGATCGAATGCGGACCGTGCCGTGTGGCACACCCGGGTTCGACCCCACATGGTTCGAGAGGCTTTTCGTATGGGCTCCGTGGTCAAGAAGCGCCGCAAGCGTATGGCGAAGAAGAAGCACCGCAAGCTGCTGCGCAAGACCCGCGTCCAGCGTCGCCGTCTGGGCAAGTGACGGCCGGCCGGGCGCTCGCCCGGCCGTTCCCGCCTCACTTGCCTGTGTCTCACCATGCCTGTGCTTGAGCGATCTGCGCCTGAGCAAGGGCCGCATCGTGGCTGAAATCCGGAAGCATCGGAAGGTTCATCACCTGTGGTGACCTCACCGCCCCGCGTCGTCGTGGTCACCGGAGTCAGCCGGTTCCTCGGCGCCAGCGTGGCCGCGCGTCTCGCCGCCGACCCGCAGGTCGAGCGTGTCATCGGCCTGGATCCGCACGAGCCGCCCCCGGCCCTCGCCGGCCTGCTGGGTGACGTCGAGCTGATCCGGGCCGACGCGCGCGCGGCCATCGGCGCCTTGGCCGACCTGCGTGCCGAGGCGATCGTGCACCTCGCGGTGACCAGCGCGCCCGATCCGCAGCACGGCGGCCGCGCGGCGATGAAAGAGCAGAACGTCATCGGCACCATGCAGATGCTCGCCGCCGCGCAGAGCGTTCCGAGCCTGCGCAAGCTCATCGTGCGCTCGTCCACCGCGGCCTACGGCGCCTCGTTCCGCGACCCGGCCGTGTTCACCGAGGACACCGAGCCCCGGGCGGTGCCGCGGGGCTCGTTCGCCCGCGACATCCTCGACATCGAGGGCTACGTCCGCGGGTTCCGGCGTCGTCGTCCGCAGGCCGGCGCGACCGTGCTGCGGTTCGCGCCGTTCATCAGCTCGACCGCCAACACCACGCTGACCCGGTACTTCGCCCAGCCGATGGTGCCGACCGTGCTCGGCCGCGACGCCCGGCTGCAGTTCGTGCACGTCGACGACGCCCTCGAGATCCTGCACCGGTCGGTCGTCGAGGACCATCCGGGCACCTTCAACGTGGCCGGGGCCGGGGTGCTCGCGCTGTCCCAGGCCGTACGCCGGGCGGGCCGGGTCGCGCTGCCGCTACCGGAGGGCACGCTGTCGACGGTGGCCGCGGTGGCCCGCAACCTCGGTGTCGGACAGATCGGCCTGGACCAGATCGACCTCTTCGTGCACGGTCGAGTCGTGGACACCACCAAGCTCGTACGCGAGTTCGGCTTCACGCCGCGCAGCACGGCCGAGGCGTTCGACGACTTCATCCGCGGCCACGCCAACGGCTCGTCGCTGACCGCCGACCGGCTGGTCGCCGCCGAGCGGGCGATCCTCGACGGCATCCGCCGCGTGCGGGCCGCCGCCACCGAGCCGGCCACCACCGAGCCGGCCGCCGAGAAGCCCGCGGAACAACCGCCGCCGGCCGGCGAGAGGTCCAGCGCGCGGGCCGGGGGAGGCGAGCGGACGTGAGCAGCCAGGACGAATACCACGAGACGCTGCCCGGCCACGCCGACTTCAAGCTGCCCGAGCCGGCCGCCCCGCGAAAGATCAATGGCCGGCGTCCGATCCCCGAGGTACCGGCGCTCGCCGAGCCGGAGCCCGAGCCCGATCCGATCGACGTGTGGGACCAGCGGGTCGCCGGTGCGCTGGCCTTCCTGCGCCGCCGCCTGGCCGGGGCCTACGAGGTCGACGACTTCGGCTTCGACCGCGAACTGACCGACGGCGTCTTCCACCCGCTGCTCCGGGTGCTCTATCGCGACTGGTTCCGCACCGAGGTGTTCGGCATCGAGCACGTGCCGGCCGACGGCGGCGGGCTGATCGTCGGCAACCACTCCGGCACGTTGGCCCTCGACGCGCTGATGCTGACCGTGGCGGTCCGCGACCAGCACCCGCAGGAGCGGCACCTGCGCCTGCTCGGCGCCGACCTGGTCTTCCGGGCGCCGTTCCTGAGCGAGCTGGCCCGCAAGTCGGGTGCGACCGTGGCCTGCAATCCCGACGCGGAACGCCTGATGACCCAGGGCGACCTGGTCGGCGTCTTCCCGGAGGGCTTCAAGGGGATCGGCAAGCGGTTCGCCGACCGCTACAAGCTGCAGCGCTTCGGGCGGGGCGGGTTCGTCTCGGCGGCCCTGCGCACCGGCACCCCGATCGTGCCGGTGGCGATCGTCGGCGCCGAGGAGATCTACCCGATTCTGGCCGACGTCAAGCCGCTGGCCCGGCTGCTCGGCATCCCCTATTTCCCGGTCACGCCGACGTTTCCGTGGCTGGGGCCGCTGGGCCTGGTGCCGCTGCCCAGCAAGTGGATGATCCAGTTCTGCGAGCCGATTCCGACCGCTCATCTGCGCGAGCACGCCGACGACCCGATGGTCGTCTACAACCTGGCCGACCAGGTGCGCGAGACGATCCAGGCCACGTTGCACGAGTTGCTGGAGAGGCGCCCCGATCCGTTCGGGCTGTGACGGCCCCGAAGCTACTGGAGTGGCACAGGGGAGCGGCTTATAGTGACGAGCGAGGGGCGGGCCCGGTATTGGACCGGATGACCGCCCCTCGCCACGTCGGCGCCGGGTTTTTCAGCGCTTCAGTTGCTGCCCAGGATCCCGCCCAGCAGCCCGCCGAGAACGCCGCTGCCCTTGTCCACGGTGGTCGCCGGGGCCGGGATCGCGGCGTCGCTCGGCACCAGTCCGTTCGGTGCGATGCCCGGGGCGAGGAGGTCGGGCACGGCGCCGCCGTCCGCGGTGTCCGCGTCCGTCGTGGCGGCCTTGGTCGAGGCGAACGGCTCGGCGGTGGCCCGGCTGGTGCCGCCGCTGGCGGCCGGTGAAGCCGTACGCCGCGGGTGCGCCGGAGTGTCCTCCTGCGGTGCCCGCCCGCTCAGTTTGCCGGTGTGCCCGCTCGGCCGGCTGGTGGTCGAGTCGTTGTTGGGCTGGGTCGCGCAGGTGTGCAGTTTCGGCCCGAGCATGTCGGTGCCGATCGGGCTGACCGAGGAGCAGCTCAGCCCGCCGCGCAGGTCGTCGACCCGCTGCCGCACCTCGTCGAGCAGGCTGATCGAGGCCAGCGCCCGGGTGCGGTTGGTGTCGCTGAGCCGGCTCAGCACCGGGGTCAGCGTGCGCTGCTGACTCGCGGCGAAGGTGTCGACCGTGGTCAGCGGTTTGGTGTCGTGCCGGGCGACCGCCGAGGTGGTCAGCAGGCTGACCCCCTTGCGGGTCGAGTTGTCCATGTCGTTCAGGACGCCGCCGAATTCCCGGTCGTCGCCCGGCAGCGCGGTCGCCTCGGCGAGCCGGGTGCGGGCGAAGTCGAGTGACAGCTGGCCGCGCGTGACGTCCGAGCCGGCCATCGCCAGCTGGGCCCGTTCGGCCGAGCGCTTGACGCCGTACAGGGCGTCGCCGGGCGCCGCGTTCTCGCTCGCCGCGGAGATTCCGGAGACGGCCATCGCGCCGGCGGCTACGCCGATCACGATCGCCCCCCGGGCCCGGATGCGCCGGCCACCGAGGCCGAGCACCGCGAACCGGGATCCGCTCTTGATGGGTACGGCGGTCTGAACTGCCGTCGCGGCCTCGTGGTCGTCCGCCGTTGCGGTACGGCCGATGCCGTCTCGTTCGGCCGTGGCGACCAGCATGGCTCGCAGGCCGACGCGGAACTCGGAGTCAACCGAGACCCCGGGCCGGGCCGCGGACAGGCCGCTGCCGATGGCGACCAGCTCAGCGAGCTGCTCGTCGCCCGCGCCATGAGTGGTGTGGTGCCGGCGGCCGCCGCTGCTCTCGTCGAGAAGTTCCGCGAAGCGCTCGGCGCTCCGCCGGTCCAGGAAGTCGAAGTTCACCGTGGGCACCTCCCCTCGCTCGTGTCGGTGTCGTCGGCGATGTCGCCGACGGGGGCGACAAAACCGGTGGCCGGTAGGGCCGTCCGGGGTCGCACCCGGACAAACGCGCGACACGCGCACCCGGTTACGGGACGACGGGGCCGGTATCGGGTATCGGAGATCGACTTGCGGGACGCCCGGGTCACCACTGGAACCCTTCGGGCAGCAACCGGGCCAGCGCTCGGACCGCCCGGTACTGCAGCGCCTTGATCGCGCCCTCGTTCTTGCCCATGGTCTGGGCCGTCTCGGCGACCGAGAAGCCCTGGAGGAACCGGAGCACGATGCACTCCTGCTGCTCCGGGTTGAGCTGCTTGACCGCGGTCAGCAGGGCAACGTTGGTGATGTGGTCGACCACGGCCGACTCCGGGCTGCCTTCCGGGCCCCGGTCCTCGCGGTCGGCGTCGAGCACGTCGCCCGTGGTGACCTCGAGCCGGTAGCGGCCCGACTTGAAGTGGTCGGCGACCAGGTTGCGGGCGATGGTGACGAGCCAGGCGCCGAGGTCACGGCCCTGCCAGGTGAAGCTGCCGATCCGCTTGAGGGCCCGTAGGAAGGTGTCCGAGGTCAGGTCCTCGGCCAGCTGCCGGTTGCCGACCCGGAAGTAGACGAAGCGGAAGACGGTGTCGATGTAGCGGTCGTAGATCAGCCCGAACGCCTCGGAGTCTCCGGCCTGTGCCCGCTCGACCAGGGCCCAGACCTCGGCCGCGGCGTCGGTCGGGTCGGGGCGGGCCGGGTATTTCGGCGGCTCCGACTCGGTCGGCGGGCCGCTCGTGCTCTGCGCCGGGACGACCACGGTGACCTCGCCCGGCAGCGGGCTCTCGCCGAGGTTGCTGCGCTGGCCGGGGCCCGGCTGGGCGGGCGGGAAGGGCGAGACCCGGCCGCCGTTGCCGATCGGTTTGACGTTGCCGCCCGGCGGCATCCGCTCGTTGACCGGCTGACGATTGTGGGTCCGCTTCGGGCTGTCTCCCCGGATCGCGTTGACGATCATGCCGTCGACGGACTCACGCAGCGCGGTCAGGCCCTCGGAGAGGGTAGGACGGCGATGGAACTGGTCTCCGGCGTAGACATGACTCACTGCGCCTCCTCACCCCGGCGGGCCTGGTTCGACTGCGAGTCCGTCCCGCCAGACGGTGAAACGCAGTATTTCCGTGCTTTTTGTGGCACAGCTGGCCTCCTCGGGACGAGGGGTTGTCACTCATAGCAAAAGGGGTGGGGTGGCGCGGCCAAAACCGAGCCCACCTCACCCTTAGGTGTGGAGTCCGTTACACAGACAGGAAGTATCACGGACCCCGGGCACACGGAGTCGCACACTGTGTGCGCTCCGCGAAATGTGCACGAAGCGCCTCAGACGAGACACAACGAACTTCTGCCACGATGACCGGACATTCGGCCGAGCGCGACGGACAGACTGTGCGATCCACCTATCGGGCACGATCTGTGCCAGACTCGGGCCTCGTGGAGGAACCCGCCCGGGCCGGTAAAGCGGCGGATGCTGTGGCCGACGAGAGACGCGCCCCCGACCCGGTGGCCACGGCCGCCGCGCGGCGGCCCGGCGGGGCCGCGCTGATCACCGGCGACACGACTCTGAGCTGGGCCGATGTCGATGCGCGGGTGTCCGCCGCGGGGGCCGGGATGATCGAGCGGACCGGGCCCGGCGACCGGGTGGCGATCGTGCTCGGCAACACCGTCGAGTTCGTGGCGGCCTATTTCGGGACGCTGCGGGCGGGGCGGGTCGCGGTGCCGCTCAACCCGGGCTACACGGCGGACGAACTCGACTTCGCCTTCACCGATTCGGGCGCGGCCCTGATCGTCGCCGAGGAGCCCGGTGCGGCCGCTCCGCGGTCGTGGGAGTCACGTCGCGTACATCTTGATCTCGAGGCCGCGGCAGCGACGCTGCCGCGAGTCGACCGCGATGATCTCGCGGTCCTGCTCTATACGTCGGGGACGAGCGGGCGGCCGAAGGGCGCCATGCTGACGCACGCGGCGCTGGCCGCCAACCATGATCAGCTGGACGCGATCGAGCCTCCGCCGGCCGGCCCGGACGACGTCGTGCTGCTGGCGATGCCCCTCTTTCACGCTTACGGGTTGAACACCGGGCTCGGAGCGGTCGCGCACCATGCGGCGACCGGGGTGCTGCTCGACCGGTTCGACCCGGCGGCCTCGCTCGCGCTCATCGCCTCGCGGAAGGTCACCGTGACGATCGGTGTGCCTCAGATGTACTCGGCGTGGGCGCGGCAGCCGGACGCGCGCTCGGCGCTGAGCGGCCTCCGGACGGCCGTGTGCGGCGCGGCGCCGCTGCCACCCGGGGAAGCGGCGCGGTTCACCGCCGCGACCGGCAAGAACATCTTGATCGGGTACGGCCTGACCGAGACCGCCCCGGTGCTCACCACGACCGCGGTCAGTGACCGCGGCAAGACCGGCTCGATCGGCCGGCCGCTGCCCGGTGTCTCGCTGCGGCTGCGGTCGGCGGACGGTGTCGTGCTGTGGGAGGACGGCACCGCCTCGCCCGACGAGGACCTCGCTGAGCTGGACCTTTCGGTCGCCGGCACGGCCGGGACGGATCCCGGCGAGATCGTGGTGCGCGGAGCCAACCTGTTCCGGGGCTACTGGCCGGACGGTCGCGACGGGCCGGGCGCCGACGGATGGTGGCCGACCGGCGACGTGGCCTATGCCGACGGTGACGGCGACCTGCACCTGGTCGACCGGTTGGGCGAGTTGATCCTGGTGAACGGCTTCAACGTCTATCCGGCCGAGATCGAACGGGTGCTGGGCGATCATCCCGCGGTCGTCGAGGCAGCGGTGGTCGGGGTGGACGACCCGGATTCGGGTCAGCGGCCCCATGCGTACGTCGTCGTGGAAGCCGGCCCGCCGCCCGACGTGACCGATTTGCAGAGTTTCTGTGCCACCCGGCTGGCCCGGTTCAAGCGGCCGACCGTCGAGTTGGTGAGTGAGCTTCCCCACTCCGCCATCGGCAAGGTCAGGAAGAGGGAGTTGCGATGACCACGCGTCTGACTTTGATCAGCCGGCCCGGCTGTCATCTCTGCACCGACGCCGAGGCGGTGCTCGACCGGATCGCACCCGGCCAGTGGGAGCGGGTCGACGTGGAGTCCTCGGTCGAGCTGGAACGCGACTTCGGCGACCGGGTTCCGGTGCTGCTGCTGGACGGAAAAGAACACGGCTACTGGCGGATCGAGGAAGATCGTCTTCGCCGGGATCTGGCTCGACAACCGGGTGAGCCCCGCCTGTAAGTTGGCTCGCGTGACGCGCACGCACCTGGTTTGGGACTGGAACGGCACGCTTCTCGACGACCTCAGCCTGGTGGTGTCGTCGACCAACCACGCCTTCGCGGCGGTCGGTGGCCGGGCGGTCGACGCCGACGAGCACCGCACCCGGTTTCGGCGCCCGGTGGCCGATTTCTACGCCGAGGTCCTCGGGCGGGCGGTCGACGAGGAGGAGTTCGGCCGGCTCGACCGGATCTTCCACGACGCCTACCGGGTGGGCCTGACCACGATGAGCCTGGCCGCCGACGCGATGACCGCGATCAAGTCATGGCCGGGCACCCAGTCGCTGCTGTCCATGTGGTTCCACGAGGAGCTGGTGCCGGCCGTCGAGACCTACGGCCTGGCCGGTCTCTTCGCCCGGGTCGACGGGCTGCGCACCGAGGTCGGCGGTGACCTCAAGGCCGGTCACCTCGCCAACCATCTGGCCGAACTCGGGGTCCCGGGCGAGCAGGCGGTGCTGATCGGCGACTCTCTGGACGACGCCGCGGCGGCCGACTCGGTCGGCGCCCGAGCGGTCCTCTACACCGGTGGCTTCACCGCGCCCGCCCGGCTGCGCGCCTCCGGCCGCCCGGTGGTCGACTCGCTGGTCGACGCGGTAACTCTCGCGCGCTCTCTGTAATTGGCTTCGCCGGCCGTCGCGTGGGCATACTCGGATAGTGACCTGAGGAACCAGAAATGGATCTTCCTGTCAAGATCGCGATTTGTGCACGCCTTCACAAGCGCCTACTCTGGGCCTTCGAGAGCCCCGCTGGTCCAGCCGGTGCAGGCACCGCGTCTCAGGGCTCGTCGCAGGTCAGATACCTCGTCGGCACGGAGTCAGATGAGTCAGCAGCGTCACGGAAGCACGCCCGGCAACACCGGCGCGGAGCCGGCCTTTCCCGATCTGCCGGAGGCGACGATCGCCCGGCTACCCGAATATCTTCGCGCCCTGCACAACCTGGGCGAGACCGGGGCCGACACGGTCTCGAGCGAAGGCCTGTCCGCGGCCGCGGGGGTGAACTCGGCCAAGCTCCGCAAGGACCTCTCCCACCTGGGGTCCTACGGCACGCGCGGCGTCGGCTACGACGTCGCCCTGCTGATCGAGCAGATCGAGTTCGTGCTCGGTCTCGACCAGCGCCGGGCGGTCTGCCTCGTCGGCGTCGGTAATCTCGGTCACGCCCTCGCCGGATACGACGGGTTCGCCAGCCGGGGCTTCAAGATCGTGGCGCTGTTCGACGCCGACCCGGCCAAGGTCGGCGAGCGCATACACGGTCTGGTCGTGCGGCACATCGACGAACTACCCACGGCGGCGGTCGAGGAATCCATCGCGATCGGGGTCATCGCCACCCCCGCCGGCGCTGCCCAGGCGGTGGCCGACGACCTGGTCGCCGCGGGAGTGACCAGCATCCTCAACTTCGCTCCCTGCGTGCTGGCGGTGCCCGCCAACGTCGACGTGCGGAAGGTCGATCTCGCGATCGAGCTGCAGATTCTCTCCTTCCACGAGCACCGCAAAGCCTCGCTGACCGCGTTGCCCGGTGGTCGCTCGGAGGAAATAGGCCAGGAGGCGGTCGGGTCGTGAACCTACTCAGCGTCGGTGCGTCCTACCGCACCGCCGACGTCGGGACCCTGGAGCGGCTCACCATCGCCGCCGACGAGGTGCCCGAGCTGCTGCAGAAACTGGTCGCCCAGCCGTTCGTGGGCGAGGCCGTCGTTCTGTCCACCTGCAACCGGGTGGAGATCTATGCCGCGGTCAGCGGCTTCCACGGCGGGCTCGGCGACATCTGCAGCGTGCTGTCGGCGGAGTCCGGGATCCCGGCGTCCGAGCTGGCCGGCCACCTCTACGTGCACTACGACGAGGCGGCGGTGCGCCACTCGTTCCGGGTGTCGGCCGGGCTCGACTCGATGGTCGTCGGCGAGGCCCAGATCCTCGGCCAGCTGCGCGACGCCTACCACGCGGCAACCGAGGTCGACAGCGCCGGCCGCCTCATGCACGAGCTCATGCAGCAGGCCCTGCGGGTCGGCAAGCGGGCCCACTCCGAGACCGGCATCGACAAGGCCGGCCAGAGCGTGGTCACCGCCGCGCTCGAGGTCGCCGAGTCCCACCTGGGCACCCTCGACGGCAAGTCGGCGCTGGTCATCGGGGCCGGCGCGATGGGCGCGCTGTCGGTCGCCACGCTGACCCGGGCCGGCGTCGGACCGCTGCGCGTCACCAACCGCAGCGCGGCCCGGGCCGACCGGCTGGCCGAGGCGTACGGCGCGACCGCGGTTCCGTTCCACGACCTCGACGCCGCCCTGCGCGAGGTCGACCTGGTCGTCTCGGCCACCGCCGCCACCGAGCCGGTGCTCACCCGGGCCCGCCTCGAGGCGGCCGCCCCGCTGGTCGTGCTCGACCTGGCGGTGCCCCGCGACGTGGCCCCCGACGCGACCGGCGTCGCCGGCGTGACCGTGATCGACATCGACAGCCTGGCCGCGCACCGCCGCGCGATGCCGGCCGCCGCCGAGACCGCGGCCGTCGAGCAGATCGTCGCCGGCGAGGTCGACCACTTCCTGGGCTGGCTGCGCGGCACCGACATCGCCCCGACCGTGGCCGCGCTGCGCAACCGGGCCGACGACGTGGTCACGGCCGAGCTGCGCAAGCTGTGGTCGCGCCGGCCCGATTTCACGGATGAGCAGCGCGGCGATGTTTCCCGTACTCTGCACCGGGTCGTTCAGCAGCTGCTGCACTCGCCGACCGTCCGGGTGCGCCAGCTCGCCGCCGAGCCGGGCGGCGATCAATACGCGGCCCTGCTGCGGGAGCTGTTCGACCTCGACGTTCCACACGCCACGCAGGCAGACGCCGTACCGGAGATCGGAGGACAAGCGTGAGCGCCCCCCTTCGCCTCGGCACCCGCGGCAGTGCCCTCGCACTGGCCCAGTCGCAGCAGACCGCCGACGCGCTGACCGCGGCCACCGGCCGTCCGGTCGAGCTGATCCGCATCGTCACCTCGGGCGACCGCTCCTCGGCGCCGGTCACCCAGCTCGGCGTCGGTGTCTTCATCTCGGCGCTGCGTGACGCGCTGCTCGCCGGTGAGATCGATTTCGCCGTGCACTCCTACAAAGACCTGCCCAGCGCCGAGCACCCGCGGCTGCACATCGCGGCCGTGCCGCCCCGCGAGGACCCGCGTGACGCCCTGATCACCCGGGACGGCCAGGGGCTGGCCGGGCTCCCGCCCGGCACGATGATCGGCACGGGCGCGGTGCGCCGAATCGCGCAACTGCGGGCGTTGGGCCTACAGTTGCAGGTCACGCCGATCCGCGGGAACGTCGACAGCCGCATCGCCCGGGTGCATGGCCCCGAGGCCGATCTCGACGCCGTCGTTCTCGCCCGGGCCGGTGTGGCCCGTCTCGGCCGCGCGGCCGAGATCACCGAAACGCTGGATCCGATGCTCATGCTGCCCGCCCCGGCCCAGGGTGCGCTGGCGGTCGAGTGCCGGTCCAGTGACACAGACCTGGTCGAGCTCCTCGCCACGCTCGACCACGCATCGTCCCGGGCCGCCGTCGTGGCGGAACGGGCGATGCTCGCCACGCTCGAGGCCGGATGCTCCGCCCCGGTCGCGGCATACGCCGAATTCGCCGAAGGCGAGGACGGTGACGAGATCTACCTGCGCGGTGCGGTGATCAGCCCCGATGGGGCAGGAGCCATCCGGCTCTCGCGCACCGGAACGCCCGCCGGCGCGGCGGAGATCGGCAAAGCACTCGCCGCCGACCTCCTCGACGCCGGCGCCGATACCCTGATGGGGAGCACATCATGACCACCCGCACCGCTCGCAAGCCGGCCGGACGCATCGCGTTCGTCGGTGCCGGACCCGGCGACCCCGAGCTGCTCACCCGCCGCGCGCACGCCGCGCTCACCGACGCCGACCAGGTGGTCTTCGACCGCAGCGTGCCCGAGTCGCTGCTGGCCGCGATCCGGGCCGAAGCCAAGGCCGACGCGCAGTTCAGCCCGGCCGAGGGCGCGCCCGGCGACGTCGCCAACGTGCTGCTGTCCGCCGCCAAGAGCGGCCTGTCCGCCGTGCACCTGGTGGCCGGCGACCCGTTCGGCCACGACGCCGTGGTCAAGGAGGTGCAGGCGATCGCCCGCACCGCGGTCCACTTCGAGGTCGTGCCCGGCCTCGGCCAGGCCGAGGGCGTCGCCACCTACGCCGGCGTCCCGCTGCCCGGCGTGCGGATCACCGCCGACGTCGACGACGTGGCCGCCCTCGACTTCGACGCGCTCGCCACGGCCGCCCTCAAGGGCAGCTTTGCGGTCGCGGTCGACGCGGGTGACCTGGCCGCGGTCCGGGACGGCCTGCTCGCCTCCGGGGTCGAGCCCGGCATCGCGGTCGGCGTGACCGGCGACGGCACCGGCGAAACTCAATACACGACCACCTCGACCGTCGACAGCTTCGTCGCGGCCGCGCTCGGCTTCACCGGCCGGGTCGTGCTGACGGTCGGCTCCGACGTCGGCTCCCGCGACAGCATGAGCTGGTGGGAAAACCGGCCGCTCTACGGCTGGAAGGTGCTGGTTCCCCGCACCAAGGAGCAGGCCGGCGCGATGAGCGCGCGCCTGCGGGCGTACGGGGCGATCCCGTGCGAGGTGCCGACCATCGCCGTCGAGCCGCCCCGCACCCCGGCCCAGATGGAGCGCGCGGTCAAGGGCCTGGTCGACGGGCGGTACGCCTGGGTCGTCTTCACCTCGGTCAACGCGGTTCGCGCGGTCTGGGAGAAGTTCGACGAGCACGGCCTCGACGCCCGGCACTTCGGCGGCGTCAAGATCGCGTGCATCGGCGAGGCGACGGCCAACGCCGTACGCTCGTTCGGCATCCAGCCCGAGCTCGTCCCGGCCGGCGACCAGTCCAGCGAGGGCCTGCTGGCCGAGTTCTCGCCCCACGACGAGATCCTCGACCCGGTCGGGCGCGTGCTGCTGCCGCGGGCCGACATCGCGACCGAGACCCTGGCCGCCGGGCTCATCGAGCGCGGGTGGGAGGTCGACGACGTGACGGCGTACCGGACGGTGCGCGCGGCGCCGCCGCCGGCCGAGATCCGCGACGCCATCAAGTCGGGCGGCTTCGACGCGGTGCTCTTCACCTCGTCCTCGACCGTACGCAACCTGGTCGGCATCGCCGGCAAGCCGCACGCCCGCACGGTCGTCGCGGTGATCGGGCCCAAGACCGCCGAGACGGCGACCGAGTTCGGTCTGCGGGTCGACGTCCAGCCCCAGCAGTCCTCGGTGCCCGACCTGGTCGAGGCGCTCGCGTCGTACGCCATCGAGCTGCGCGAGAAGCTGGCCGCCATGCCGGCCAAGCAGCGGCGTGGCTCGAAGGTTCAGGGACCGACCGCTCTCCGCTTCCGCTGATCTTTAGGACCCCCTCATGTCCTTTCCGGATGTCCGACCCCGTCGTCTCCGCCGCACCCCCGCGATGCGGCGGCTCGTCGAGGAGACCCGTGTCTCCCCGGCCGAGCTCGTCCTGCCCCTCTTCCTGAAGGAGGGGCTGACCGAGCCGCGGCCGATCAGCTCCCTGCCCGGCGTCGTGCAGCACTCGCGCGAGTCGCTGCGCAAGGCCGCCCGCGAGGCCGTTTCGGCGGGCGTCGGTGGGCTGATGCTGTTCGGCGTGCCCATGAACGAGCACAAGGACGAGACCGGCTCGGCCGGCCTCGACCCGGACGGCATCCTGAACGTCGGCATCCGCGATTTGATCGCCGAGGTCGGCGACAGCTCCGTGGTGATGGGCGACCTGTGCCTGGACGAGTTCACGTCGCACGGTCACTGTGGGGTGCTGGCCGCCGACGGGTCGGTCGACAACGACGCGACCCTCGCGATCTACGCCGAGATGGCGGTCGCGCAGGCCGCCGCCGGAGCGCACATGGTCGGGCCGTCGGGCATGATGGACGGCCAGATCGGCGTGATTCGTCGCGCGCTGGACAAAGCGGGTTACCAGGACGTTTCGGTGCTCGCCTACGCGGCGAAGTTCGCCGGCGCGTTCTACGGCCCGTTCCGCGAGGCGGTCGAGTCGACCCTCGAAGGCGACCGCCGGCAATACCAGCAGGACCCGCCGAACATCCGGGAAGCGCTGCGCGAGATCGACCTCGACGTGGCCGAAGGCGCCGACATCGTCATGGTCAAGCCCGCCCTGCCCTACCTCGACGTGATCGCCGCGGCGCGGGACCGGGTCACCATCCCGGTCGCCGCCTACCAGGTGTCGGGGGAGTACGCGATGGTCGAGGCGGCCGCGGCCAACGGCTGGATCGACCGGGAACGGGTCATGCTGGAGACGCTCACCTCGATCAAACGGGCGGGCGCGCAGATCACCCTGACCTACTGGGCGACCGAGGCCGCCCGCCTGCTCCGCTTCAGATGATCGTTTCCAGACTCTGCACCAGCTGGGCGACGTCCGCGCCGTACTCGAACCAGTCGCGGTCGGGCAGGTAACCCAGCTCGGCATTGACCTTGAGCATCGACTCGTTGTTGTGCGCGTTCCACGTCTGCACCTCGCGCAGACCCGGCTCGGCCTTCTTCAGCTCGAACAGCATGCGCGCCTTGAGCGCTCGGTCGATGCCGAAACCCCGGTGGTCCCGCACGACGATCGTGTCGTACTGATCGGCGCGCTCGGGGTGCTGCGCCGGCACGACCACCTCGGTCAGCCCGGCCACCACCCCGGTCGACTCGTGGGTCGCCAGCACGATGTACGGCTTCAGGCCGCGCTTGTGCAGCGTGTCGAGCGAGTCGCGGAGCCGCTGCGGGTCGGACGAGCGCGGGGCCAGATCGAGGTCCTCGTCGTCGTCCGCCTCGAGCTTGGCCTCGGCGTACGCCTCCAGCATCTCGTCGGGCGGCCCACCCGGAAGATATTCGACCCGGTAGCCGGGGGCGATCCCGTCGGCCATCTCGTGCAGCGAGCTCCAGTCCACCGCGGACAGCGTGAGCACGCTGCGGGTCTCGACATATTCGCGCTCGAAGCCGAGAGCCTCGTAGAAGCCGATCGCCGGGGTGCCGCCGATCGCCTCCACGCCGATGGTCGAGAAACCCTCCAGATAGGCCCGGCGGGCCGCGACCGCGACCAGCTGCCGGCCCAGCCCGCGGCGGCGCAGATCGGGGCGCACCAGCACCTCGAGAACGCCGATGTCGCCGAGCAGCAGGACGCTCACGTGGGCGAAGATCTCGCTCTCCCCCTCGGGGAGGCGATCGTCCTCGGCCACCCAACAGATGCGGCGCTCACCCGGTACGGTCTCGGCCAGGTATTCCCGGACCTGCACGTCCTGCCACGGTGGATCGTCGGGGAGATCGGTGGCCAAGACCGTATTGATGGTCTCGACGAGCGATCGGATCTCCCCCGCCGACGCTGCCCGGGGATCCCATTCACGCACCCTCACCCGTACAGCTTGCCGGTAGAAGCACTTTCAGGGAAGTGGTCCGAACGTAAATGTATAGGGACGGTCACGGTCGGTGGCGGACGCGGACCTCAGGCCCGGCTCTTCTGGCCGTATTCATTAGCGGTCTGGAACACCTTCTCGGCATACGGCTGGACCGCGTTGTAGGAGAAGATCGCGGCGTACCAGGCGTCCGGCTTGGACAGGTCGCGGCCGCCCTGGCACAGATAAATCCCCGCGGTCAGTGACGCATCGTTGATGTTCTGTGGGTCGGCGACACCGCTGTTATCGGCGTCCACCTTGTATTTCTCCCACGTCGACGGGATGAACTGCAGCGGGCCGACCGCCCGGTCATAGGTCGGGTCGCCGTCGATCACCCCACGGTCGGTGTCCGCGATCCGCTGCCGGCCGCCCTGCCCGTCGAGCGGCAGACCGTAGATCGGCGGCGTGACCGTGCCGTCGGCACCGAGGACCGACTTCTGGAAGAGCCCGTGGTTGGACTCGACCTCGGCGATCGCGGCCAGAGTGGTCCAGCTCAGGTGACAACTGGGCATCGTGCGGGTGAGGACCAGCTCGGCATAGCCGTACGCCTCGGTCGCGACCACCGGGATGCCGACCCGGGTGCCGGTCTGCTGCGCCCAGCCGGCCAGCACGTCGGCCGGATGCCCGGTGCTGCCGTCGACGACCGGCGGCTGCGTCGTGATGAGGCCCCCGGCCGCCGGCTGGGTCGGCAGCGTGCCGGTCGCCAGCGGATCGGTGGGGAAGGTGCCGGGCTGGCTCGCGGACGGGGCCGGCGCCGCGGCGCCGGCCCCGAAGTTCGGCGTGGCGCTCGCGGCGGGCGACGCCTTGAGCTTCTCGGGTACGTAATAGGCCCCGGCCGCGATCGCCCCACCGACCAGCACCAGCACCACGACAGCCGGAATGATCAGCCGCCCGGCGGGCCGCCTGGTCCAGGCGGCGGTCGCCCGCGCGCCCCGCACGAGGCCCCGCCCCGTGGCCCTGACGGGATTCCGCCGCCGCTTCGTCGCCAGGGTGGCGCCCACGGCCGCCGGGGTGGCGCCTGCGCCTGTTGGGGTGGCGCCTGCGGTCGCTGGGGCGGCGCCTGTGGCTGTTGGGGTGGCGCTCGCGGCCGCCGCTGCGCTCTCGGGCTTGTCGGCGGCTGTCGCACCGGTGGCGGTGGCTGCCGCCGAGCCGTCGGCGACCTCGGTGACGCTTGTCGGAGCAGTAGGAGTGCCCGCCGCAGTGGCGGCGCCGGCTGTGCCGGGCGACTGGGCGGCGCCGGTGTTTTCGGCCGTTCCCGCGGCGGGGGACGTGGCTTCGGTCGCGGCGCGCGCTGTGCTGGGCGTGCCGGCGGTCGCGCCGGGCGTTTCGGCGGCGCCCGAGTTTTCGGCCGTGCCCGCTGTGCTGGGTGTCGCTCCGGTCGCGCCGCGCGTTTCGGCGGCGCGAGGGTTCTTGGTCGTGTCCGCCGTGCTGGGCGTGGCGGTGGCCGCGCCGGGCGTTTCGGCGGCGCCAGCGTTGCCCGCCGTGCTGGGCGTGACGCCGGTCGCGTCGGGCGTCGCGGCGGCGCGAGGGTTCTCGGTCGCGCCTGCCGTGCTCGGCGTGGCGGTGGTCGCGTCGGGCTCGGGAGCCGAGCCCGTGGGGGCACCTGCCGCCGAGTTATCGGTTATCGCGGTAGCCGCATCGTCGTCCGTCGCCTTGTTACCCCCGGCCGAGGCGGCCGGGCTGCCGGGAAGCGCGCTGGTCGCCGGCCCGCCGGCCGTCCCGCCGCGGGCGGTCGAATCAGGCCCGGCCGGGGTGGCGTCACCCGAGGGTGCTGCCGGCCGAGCGCCGTCCGCTTCGTCGGACTTGCCGGATGAATCCCTTTGGGCAGGAATCGGAGCGGGCTTCGCGCCGGCCGCCGGCCGCTGGTGGCCCTCGGGCGCCGCGCCCGAGCTGCCGAGCGGCCCGGCCTGGTGGGGCACCGCCGCGCGCAGCTCGAAGCCGTCAGCCGGTGTCGATTGCCGCTCTGCCACGCGGATGACACTACCCAACCCCGGCACGCCCGGCCCCGGCCCGTTCGAAGCCTGTGGATAACCTGCGAGTGACCTTGGCGCACCGGACTCCCGGCACCCACCGGCATGGGCTTACGCTGTGGCAATGCCGCGCTACGAGTTCCGCTGCCGCGCCTGCGGCGACACCTTCGAGGTCAACCGCCCGATGCGCGAGGCATCCGCGCCGGCGGCCTGTCCGGCGGGTCACGACGACACGGTGAAGCTGCTGTCCACTGTCTCGGTGGGAGGCAGCCGATCTCAAGGCGGGCCCCCGAGTGGCGGTGGCTGCTGCGGCGGCGCCTGCGGTTGCAGCTGAAAGCTGAGATCTGCGTTACAGCGGGCGGCAGCGCTCGGTCGCCGCGTGATTACTCAGCCGTGATCGCAAACCCCTCGGACGATCACAGCCGGCCCCACATCGGACGCCGCCGCGCCGCGACCTCTTGCGGGTACACCCGAACGGTCGACCCAATCTGACCAACTGCAGCGCAACTGCGCTTCATCCTTTTCGTTACGTCACGCGTAGTGCCGTACGAGAACGTCGATGACTTCTACGGAGTGTCCTTCGTCAGGGGTCGGCCGTGGCGTGTGGATGGTTACCGTCCGTTTCTACGATGTGCGGTACAACTGCGGTACGGCAGCATGAGACGCGACTTCCCAAAGGGGGCGGAGGTTCACCGTGTCGGGACGAACCGAGCTGCCGAGCGGGCTGGTGACCTTTATGTTCACCGACATCGAGGGCTCGACTCGTCTGGCCCGGATGCTCGGCGATTCCTACGGGCCGGTCCTCGGCGCCCATCGCGCTGCCGTGCGCGCTGCGCTGAGTGACTTCGGCGGTGTCGAGATGTTCACTGAGGGTGACAGTTTCTTCGTTGCTTTCAGCAACGCTGAGTCAGCACTCGCGGCCGGCGTGTCGGCGCAGCATCGACTCTCCGCACATGACTGGCCGGCCCCGGACTGCCGGCCCAAGGTACGGATGGGGTTGCACACCGGCTGGGCCGAGCCGAAGAACGACGAATACACCAGCACCGAGGTCCACCGCGCGGCCCGCGTCGCGGCGGCCGCACACGGCGGGCAGATCCTGTGTTCCGAGGCGACCACCCGGGCTACGCCGGAAGTAGAAGAGCTGGGCTTTCTCGATCTCGGCCCGCACCGCCTGCGCGGCTTCGACGACGACGAGCGCCTCTATCAGGTGCTCGCCCCCGGGCTCGACCGTGAGTTCCCGCGGCCGCGCACCCCGGGCGCGCCGATCCACAATCTCCCGGCCCCGCTCACCCCGCTGATCGGCCGCCGGTCCGAGATCGCCGAACTGTCGGGCCTGATCGGACGGCACCGCCTGGTCACGGTGGCCGGTCCGGGCGGCGCCGGCAAGTCGAGGCTCGCGCTGGCCGTGGCCGAGAGCGTGCTCACCGCGTACCCCGAAGGCGTGTGGACGATCGACGCGGTCGGCGCCTCGACCGGCCTGGCCCCCGCGATGGCCGCGGTGCTCGGTCTCCGGACCGAGCCCGGTCGTCCGGTGCTCGAGACCCTGCTCGAACAGTGCGCGCCCCGCCGCATGCTGCTGGTGCTGGAGACCTGCGAGGTCGTGCCCGGGGCCTGCGCCGCGCTGGTGCGCCGGCTGCTGGCCGCCTGCCCGGGAGTGGATGTGCTGGTCACCGGGCGGATGTCGCTCGGCGTGCCGGGGGAGGTGGTCTGGCGGATTCCGCCGCTCCAGCCGGCCGACGCGTTCGAGCTGCTCGACGCCCGCGTCTCGGCGGCGCGCGGAGAGCAGCCCGGTCCGGCCGACGACCGGGCCGAGTTGTCCGGGGTCGCGGCCCGTCTGGAGGGCTCGCCTCTGGCGATCGAGCTCGCCGCGGCTCGCCTCCGGCTGCTTTCCGCGAGCCAGCTGGTGGTCCGGCTGGGCGACCCGCTGACCGCTCTCGATCCTCCCGCCCTTGACGAGTACGCCGAAGCCGACCGTCACTGCGGTCTCGCGGCCAACCTGGACTGGTCGCACCGGACCCTCAGCGGTTCCGCCGCCGCCCTGTTGCGCCGCCTGGCCGTCTTCGCCGGTCCGATGGAACTCTCCACCGTCGAGTGGTGCGGACCGGACGCGCTGGCCGCACTCTCCGAACTGGTCGACAAGTCCCTGGTCGAGGTCGTGCCGGGTCCCCGCTACCGGATCTCCGAGCAGGTCCGGGCCTACGCCAACCGGCATCTCGCCACGGCCGGCGACGAGCACGAGGTCCGGGACCGGCACGTGGCCTGGTCGCTGCACACCCTGGACGGGGTCGCGGTGGACACCGACGGGCAGCCGCGCACGGTGTCGCTGACCGACCTGGCGCCGTTCGTCGGGGAGTGGCAGGAGGCGCTGCGCTGGGCGGCGACCGACGGCAGCGTACGGGCCGGCCTGCGCCTGGCCGACGCGCTGGCGCCCTGGTGGCGTGAGCACGGTGGGGTGGGCGAGGGCCGGGACCTGCTGTCGCGGCTCTACCGTCGCCTCGAACGGGACGCTGTGGACGGGGCCGAGGCGGCGCGGGCCTACCTCGCGCACGCCGAGCTGGTGGCCGATCAGGACGAACGGGAACAGTACGTCGAGCGGGCCGAGCAGGCGACCGACGATCCGGCTCTGCTCGTACGCGCCCTGGCCGCGCGCCGGCTCAACCTGCTCGAGGCGCGCCGGCACGAGGAGGCCGAGCGGCTCTGCCGGGACGTGATCACCAGGGCCGAGCGGAACGGCGTACCGGAGGCGGCTCTCCCGGCGGTGATCGCGCTGGCCGAGCTGCTCTGGCGGCGGGACGCGCTGGACGACGCGGCCGAGCTGCTGGGTGGGGCCCGCCAGCTGGAGGTTCGTCGCCCGGAGGATCGCGGCCGGCGAACCGTGGACTGGCTGCTCGGCATGGTCGCGCTGCGCCGGGGTGACCTGGTCGCCGCCCACGACCACCTGGTGGTGGCGTTGCGGTCGCGGCTGCGGCACGGGTTCCGGGGCGCGGCGGCCGACGCGGTCGCCGCGATCGCGGTGCGCTGCTCGATCGGCGGGGATCCGGCGACGGCCGCCGTGCTGTTCGGCGGGGCCGAGGCGGCTCGGGGCGCTCGGCGTACGGAGATGTTCGGCAAGTTCTGGTCGGCTCAGCAGTCGGTGCTGCGGTCGGCCCTCGGCGACGCGACGTTCGACGCCGCGTACGCCGATGGGGTTGATCTGGGTTTTGATCGGATCGTGGCGATGGCCCTGGCCGTCGAGCACCCGGACCTGGAGGACGGTGCGCTCAGCGGGCGGCTTGCCGGGACTGCGACCTGATGCGGGCGGCCTTGTCGATGTCGGCCTGGTTGACCGCGGAGATCGAGCCGAACACGTGGACGGCCTCGTAGTAGGTCCAGGCCAGGCTGTAGCAGGCCGGCTGAGTGAGGCTGCTGTAGGTCGCGCAGACCCGCTTCAGGTCGGCGTAGAACATGTTGTCGATCCGGTCCTTGTTGGCCGGGAACTGGCCCACCGCCTTGTAGTTGCGGTAGCCGAAGTCGTGGTGCCAGCAGGACGTGCTGAAGGCGAACCCGAGCGGGTTGTCCGGGCTGTCCGAGCAGTAGTCGGTCGACCAGTCGAAGTTGTACGCCGTCCAGGCACCCTGGTTGGTGCGGGCGGCGTTCCAGCTGGCCGTGCTGGCCGCGGTCGGTTGGGTCCAGTTCGACAGGACGGTGAGTTTGTCGGCGGGGGTGGCCGCCGAGGCGGCGCCGGCGGGGATGAGCGCGGCGAGTACGAGGGTCAGGACGAGGAAAATGCGTCGCGTCATACGGACAGTGTTGGATCAAATACTTAACGCATACAACGACATCGATGAATTATCGATGCATCGCGCGGAAGCTACCGGTGGGTATTCCTTAACGTCCGTTAATGTGATGTCCTGAGTGGCTTGGTGCCGGGCATGGATAAGGTGTGGGCGTGCAGGGCACCTCATGATCCGTTTGCCGTCGGTCCGCCGCGGGCCCCTTCGGGCGCTCGCCGTCCGGGTCGCGCTCGCCGTCCTACTAGTACTGGTCACGGTCGTGGTCATCTACGCCGACCGGGGCGGCTACCGAGACGTCAACAACGACGGCCTCACCCTCCTCGACTGCTTCTACTACGTGGTCGTCTCCCTCTCGACAACCGGCTACGGCGACATCACCCCGGTCACCCCGGACGCCCGCCTGGTCAACGTCCTGCTGGTCACTCCGGCCCGCATCCTCTTCCTGATCATTCTGGTCGGCACCACCCTTGAAGTGCTGACCGACCAATACCGCAACACGCTGCGGGTCAGCCGGTGGAGGCGAAAGTTGAAAGACCACGTGATCGTCTGCGGCTACGGGACCAAGGGCCGCGCCGCGGTCGGCGCCCTGCTCGAGAACGGCTACGACAAGTCGAAAATCGTGATCGTGGAGAACCGGGAGGACGCGCTCCGCCAGGCCACAGCCAACGGCTACGCCGCGATCAACGGCAACGCGACCCGCTCCTCGGTGCTCAACGAGGCCGACGTCAAAAACTGCAAGTCGGTCATCATCGCGACCGACAGCGACGAGGCCTCGGTGCTGATCACGCTGACCGTCCGCCAACTCACCGCCGGCCAGGTCCGCATCATCGCGGCGGTCCGCGAACAGGAAAACGCGGCCCTGCTCAAGCAGAGCGGCGCCCACCACGTGATCGTCTCGTCGGCGACCGCCGGCCGCCTGCTCGGCCTCACCACCACCGCCCCGCCGCTCATCGACGTGGTGGAAGATCTGCTCACCCCCGGCCAGGGCATGGCACTGGCGATGCGCAGCGCCGAACGCAGCGAGGTCGGCCAAAACCCGCGGGAACTGGCCGCCCTGGTCGTGGCCCTGATCCGGCGGGGCAAGGTGCTGGCGCTGGGCGGCGGCCAGGCACTCGCGATCGAAACCGGAGACCTGCTCGTGTACATCCGCAATGAGGAGAACCCGGCCGAGGTCGCGGTCTGACGCTTACAGGTCGAACTCGCCGCTCTTGACCCCGTCGACGAAGGCGGCCCACTCGGTGGGCTCGAAGGTGAGGAGCGGGCCTTGTCCGTGCGCTTTGGTGTCGCGCACGCCGACGACGTCCGGGGTGATGGCAACCTCGACGCAGGAGGACCCGCCGTTGGCACTGCGGCTGGACTTCTTCCAGGACGCGTTGCTCAGGTCTGCCACTCGACGCCGACCTCCTTGATCAGCTTCGTGGTAAGCGATCGAGGCAAGGCCTCACCCCGGATGAACTCCCACCTCCGGAGGACCTTATCAACGGCAATTGTCCAGGTGGGTGGCCTCGAAGGTCAGATGATCGTCCAGGTGTCGGCGGCCGTGAGCAGCTCGCCCAGCATCTCGTCGGGGCTGCCGGTGGCCTGGGCCTTCGCGTCGACCAGCTGCTTCTGCAGGATCTCGTCGTACGTCGGGCGGGTCACGTTGCGGAAGACGCCGATCGGAGTCGTCGAGAGGTCCGAGCCGGAGAGGCGGGACAAAGCGAACGCATACGCCGGGTCGTCGACCGTGGCGTCGTGGACGAGGGCATTGACGCCCTCCTGGCCTGTGTTCTCTTGAACGCGGAGCCCGAAGCTGCCCTCGGGGTGCACGACCGCGAACCTGCCGTCGGGGCCGAAGGTGATCGGCTGGCCCTGTTCGAGGCGGATCAGGTGGTCGTCGCGGGTGGTCGAGTCCTTGATCAGCTCGAAGGCGCCGTCGTTGAAGATGTTGCAGTTCTGGTAGATCTCGACGAACGCCGAGCCCTGGTGTTCGGCCGCCTGGCGCAGCACCGACTGCAGGTGCTTGGCGTCCGAGTCGATCGTGCGTGCCACGAACGAAGCCTCCGCGCCGAGGGCCAGCGACAGCGGGTTGAACGGCGAGTCGGCCGAGCCGGCCGGCGTCGACTTCGTGATTTTGCCGAGCTCGGAGGTCGGCGAGTATTGACCCTTGGTCAGGCCGTAGATCCGGTTGTTGAACAGCAGGATCTTCAGGTTGACGTTGCGCCGGAGGGCGTGGATCAGGTGGTTGCCGCCGATCGACAGCGCGTCGCCGTCGCCGGTGACGACCCAGACGCTCAGGTCGGGGCGGGACGACGAGAGGCCGGTCGCGATCGCCGGGGCGCGGCCGTGGATCGAGTGCATCCCGTACGTGTTCATGTAATAGGGGAACCGGGACGAGCAGCCGATGCCCGAGATGAAGACGATCTTTTCGCGGGGGATGCCGAGTTCGGGCATGAACCGCTGCATGGCCGCGAGGATCGAGTAGTCACCGCAGCCCGGGCACCAGCGGACCTCCTGGTCGGACTTGAAGTCCTTGGCGGTCAGCTTGACCGGTGTCAGCGGGATGGAGGCGCTAACCATTCTTGACCACGTCCTCGAGCATGTTTTCCAGCGTCGCGGCGGTGAACGGCAGGCCGCTGATCTGGTTGAACGGAATGGCGTCGAGCAGGTATTTCGCCCGGATCACGTGGGCCAGCTGGCCCAGGTTCATCTCCGGGACGATCACCTTGTCGTACGCCCTCAGGACCTCGCCGAGGTTGGCCGGCAGCGGCGAGAGATGCCGCAGGTGGGCCTGGGCGATCGGCAGGCCACGCTGACGCAGGGCGCGGCACGCCGCGCCGATCGGGCCGTACGTCGAACCCCAGCCCAACACGAGCACCGTCGCGTTGTCGTCCGGGTCGTCGATCTCCGCGTCGGGCACCGGGATGGATTCGATGCGGGCGGCCCGGGTGCGCACCATGAACTCGTGGTTGGCCGGGTCGTACGAGATGTCGCCGGTCTTGTCGGCCTTCTCCAAGCCGCCGATGCGGTGCTCGAGCCCCGCGGTGCCCGGAATCGCCCACGGCCGGGCCATCGTCTCGGGATCCCGCAGATATGGCAGGAACCGGCCGTCCTCACCGTTCGGCTCGGTCTGGAACGACACGCTGAGGTCGGGCAGCTCGGCGACCTCCGGCAGCAGCCACGGCTCGGAGCCGTTGGCCACGTAGTTGTCGGAGAGCAGGATGACCGGCGTGCGGTAGGTCAGGGCGATCCGTGCCGCCTCGATCGCGGCGTGGAAGCAGTCGGACGGCGACTTCGGCGCGACCACGGCCAGCGGCGCCTCGCCGTGCCGGCCGTAGAGCGCCATGTTGAGGTCGGCCTGCTCGGTCTTGGTCGGCATGCCGGTCGACGGCCCGGCCCGCTGCACGTCGACGATGACCAGCGGCAGCTCGAGCGCGATCGCCAAGGAAATCGTCTCGCCCTTGAGCGCGACACCCGGGCCCGACGTCGTGGTGACGCCGAGCGCACCGCCGTACGCCGCACCGAGCGCCGCCCCGATGGCCGCGATCTCGTCCTCGGCCTGCATCGTGGTGACGCCGAACCGCTTGTGCTTGCTCAGCTCGTGCAGGATGTCGGACGCCGGGGTGATCGGGTATGCCCCGAGGAAGATCGGCAGCTTGGCCCGCACACCGGCCGCCACCAGCCCGAGCGCGAGCGCCTGGTTGCCGGTGATGTTGCGGTAGGTGCCGGGGAGCATCTTGGCCGGCTTGACCTCGTAGCGGACCGAGAAGTCCTCGGTCGTCTCGCCGAAGTTCCAGCCCGCGTTGAACGCCGCCTTGTTGGCCGCGACCAGGTCGGGCCGCTTGGCGAACTTGCGTTCCAGGAAGCGCAGCGTCGACTCGAAGGGCCTCGAGTACATCCAGCTGAGCAGGCCCAGCGCGAACATGTTCTTGGCCCGCTCGGCGTCCTTCTTCGAGACGCCGAGGTCGGCCAGCGCGCCCACCGTCATCGAGGTGAGGGCGACCGGGTGCACCGCGTAGGCATCCAGCGAACCGTCGTCGAGCGGGCTCACCGCATAACCGACCTTGGCCAGGTTGCGCTTGGTGAACTCGTCGGTGTTGACGATCAGGTCGGCGCCGTGCGGCAGGTCGGACAGGTTGGCCTTGAGCGCCGCCGGGTTCATCGCGACCAGCACGTTGGGCGCGTCGCCCGGGGTCAGGATGTCGTAGTCGGCGAAGTGCACCTGGAAGCTCGACACGCCCGGGAGGGTGCCGGCTGGTGCGCGGATCTCGGCCGGGAAGTTGGGCAGCGTTGAGATGTCGTTGCCCAGCTGCGCGGTCTCGGATGTGAACCGGTCCCCGGTTAGCTGCATGCCGTCGCCCGAGTCGCCCGCGAACCGGATGACCACCCGGTCCAGCTGTTCGACCCGCTTCGAAACAGCGGCCACGTTGACCAACCTCCCGTGAGAGCAAGCCGGCGGACGAGGACGCGTCGATGGGCCGGCCCGCGAATAGTCACTTCCAGCCTACGTCGCCGCTCCTTACCTTGAGCGGTCGCAGACCGTTGACCACAGTAGCTAGGACAGGCTTCCCTGATCCAGCCGAGTCCACGATGCGGCGGGTCATCCATGTCACGTCGGCCCACCTCGGTGACTAGGCTGTCGGATCGTGGACGGCTACCTGGGTTCGTACGCCACGCTCGCGCTGGTCATCGGCGCCGGCGTGCTCGTCTTCGTGGGCGCGTTCGGGGCGAACCGGCTGCTGAGGCCGTCCCATCCGGCCGAGCCGTTCGGCAAACGGATCTCCTACGAGAGCGGCATCGACCCGGTCGGCGGCGACTGGGCGCAGGCGCAGATCCGCTACTACGTCTATGCGTACCTCTATGTGCTTTTCGCCGTCGAGGCGGTTTTTCTCTTTCCCTGGGCCGTGGTCTTCGACCGGCCCGGTTTCGGCGGGGCGAGCGTGACCGAGATGGGCATCTTCGTCGCGGTGCTGGCGCTGGGCATCGTCTACGCCTGGCGCAAGAAGATCCTCACCTGGACCTGAGCTGGATAAAGGTTCTCCGATGCGCGCCGGTCGGGGTGGCGGGCTCGCCACGCGGAAGCGCTCGTGCCAACATTCTGCGCATGGGTCAGCTTCTCCTCTTCATCGTCGTGGCCGTCGTGGTTGCCGCGATCGTCTTCGGCGTGACCGTGATGTTGGGCGGAGGCGATTCCGGATTGACGCCTGTCGAAGCGGATGGCCGTGCCGTTCCGCTTCCCACCGACCGGCCGCTTGGCGAGGACGACATGGGTCAGACGAAGTTCGACGTCGTCTGGCGCGGTTACCGGATGGCCCAGGTCGACCAGGCGCTTCAGCGGGCGGCGTACGACATCGGTTACAAGGGTGAGCTGATCGGCGTGCTCGAGGCGGAGGTGGCCGCCCTGCGTGAGGGCCGTCTGGCCGACGCCGACGTGCTGCGCAAGGCGCGGGAGGCGGCGGTGGCCCCGGTCGTCCAGTCGGAGGGCCCGGTCATCGAACTTTCGGTGACCCCGTCCGAGGAGGTTCCCGACGATCCGGCGCCGGCGCCCGCGCAGAAGCCGGCCGAGAAGGCGGAGGCCAAGGGCGACGACGAAAAGGTCGAGGAGTCCGAAGCGGCGGAGCGCCGGTGAGCGACGGGCTGGGCGACGATCCCGCCCGCCCCGGCACCGGTGAGGTAACGGCCACGGTCATCGTCAACGCGCCGGCCCAGCGCGTCTTCGCGGCCTTCCTCAACTGGGAGAAGCAGTCCGAGTGGATCCCGTTCACCAAGGTGCGGGTGGTGGAGGGGGACGGCGGCGAGGGCAGCCTCGTCGAGGCGATCACCGCGATCGGTCCGGCGTCGCTGCGCGACGAGCTGCGGGTGATCAAGGTCAATCCGCCGTACGAGGTGAAGGTCGTGCACTGCGGCAAGGTGCTCCGCGGCCCCGGGTCGGTACGCTGCACCGCGATGTCCGGCGACCGCACCCAGGTGGTCCTGCACGAGTGGTTCCACCTGCCGGTCGGCCCGATCGGGAAGCTGGCCTGGCCGGTGCTCTGGCCCGGTTCGAAGCTGAGCTTCACCGGCGCGCTGCGGAAATTCGCCCGTCTGGTCGAGCAGGGCCGCCTGCCCTAGCCCCCTTTTTTGTCGGAGGGTGGCCCTAGGTTGGCTGCCATGACCGAAGAGACGCTGCCCGAGACCGCCGGCCTGGTCGTCGGGCCGGACGGGCGGGCCCGCTGCTCCTGGGGCGGCAGCACCCCCGACTACGTGCCCTACCACGACAACGAGTGGGGCCGCGTGGTGCGCGGCGACGACGCGCTGTTCGAGCGGATGTGCCTGGAGGCGTTCCAGTCCGGCCTCTCCTGGATCACGATTCTGCGCAAGCGGGAGTCGTTCCGGGCCGCCTTCGCCGGCTTCAAGATCGACAAAGTGGCGGCTTTCTCCGAGGCCGACGCGACCCGGCTGATGGCCGACCCGGGCATCGTCCGCAACCGGATGAAGGTCGACGCGGCGATGAACAACGCCCGGGTCGCGGCCGACCTCGAGGGCGGCCTGTCGGCGCTGCTGTGGAGTTTCGCGCCCGACCCGCGCCCGGCCCGGCCGCGCAGCGGAGCCGAGGTGCCGGCCACCACGCCCGAGTCCAAGGCGATGGCCAAGGAGCTCAAGAAGCGCGGCTTCAAGTTCGTGGGTCCGACCACGGCCTATGCGTTGATGCAGGCGACCGGGATGGTCGACGACCACCTGGCCGGTTGCTGGGTGCCGCCCGCAAAGTGATGAGATGGAGCGCATGGCGCACTGGGCGGTGATCATTCCGGCGGAGCAGTGGGTGACCGAGAGGCTGTTCCACAACGACACGCTCACCCTGGCCGGTGGCGCGGCCGGGGTGGCGGCCGACGACGAGGTCCTGCTGATCGCCGACGACCACGTCGTGGCGATCGCCCGGGCCGGCAAGGCCGACGGCGCGATGACCTATCTGCGCCGCTCGTTCGACGCCCCGGTGCCGCTCGAGGGCCTGGCGCTGACCGGCGAGGTGACCCCGGTCGAGGCGGAGACGTTCCGGCGGCTGGCGGCCGGGCTGGGTGCCCGGCCGGGCGCCGGGAAGAGCTGGCTGGTCAGCGTCACGATGCCGATCGAGGCGGCGACCCCGGCCGAGGCGGTGCGGCAGTTCTGGTCGCACGTGTCCGAGCTGGGCCCGGCCGAGCTCCCGACCTACGCCTGGCCGCTCGGCGACGAGCTGGCGATGCAGGTCTATGTGCTCGGCGACGAGGCGAATCAGGACCCGGAGGAAGAGGACGACGAGGACTGAGTCCCCGCCGCCCTCCGAAGAGAAAAACTCAGCCGCCGAGGCTCGCCGCGGCCGCCTTGATGTTCGCCGCAAACGTGCTGACCTGGGAATACACGCCCGGCTTGTTGGGCCGTGCGCAGCCGTCGCCCCAGCTCACGATTCCGACCTGGATCCACGCGTTGCCGGCGTCCCGCCGGAACATCGGGCCACCGGAGTCGCCCTGACAGGTGTCGGTCCCGCCGGAGGCGTAGCCGGCGCAGATCTCGTCGCTGGCGATCACCTCGCCGTTGTACATCGTCCGCGAGTTGCAGGTGGTGTCGCTGACGAACGGCACCGTGGCCTTGAGCAGGTAGCGCTGCTGGGCGCCGCCCTCGGACGCCGCGCCCCAGCCGACGATCGTGAACGTGCCCGAGTCGTACGCCGTCGTGGTGGCCAGCGGCAGCGTGGCCAGGCTGGTGACCGGGCTGGCCAGGCGGATCAGGGCCCAGTCCTTGCCGTTCCCGTTGTAGCCGGGCGCCTGGTAGACGTAGTTCGACCGGACGGTGATCCGGCTGCTCGACTGCAGGTCGACCGAGCCCAGGGTGGCCGTGATCGACGTGTTGGTGCCGGTGCGGGAGACGCAGTGGGCGGCGGTCAGCACGATGGTCGGGCTGTAGAGCGCGCCGCCGCAGCCCATCGACAGCCGCACCACGAACGGGAACTCACCCTGTGCGGCGCGCGTGCCGCCGACGACGGCCGGGCTGACCGGGGCCGCACTCGCGGGAGACGCGGCCACCCCCCAGGCCGCGAGGGTCACCGCCACGAGGGCGGCGCGCACAAGAAGCTTCATCGGATCCTCCCCAGGTCGGAATACCTGAGGAGGACTCTATTGATAGATACATCTAAATACCGCTATCCCGATCGGGTCATATCACCGGCCCTCGAACACCGGCTTCCGCTTGGCCACGAAGGCGTCGACCGCCGCCTTGTGGTCACTCGTCGCCCCGGTGATCGCCTGGGCCTGCGCCTCGGCGGCCAGCGCGTCGGAGAGGGTGCCGGCGTCACCGATCGACAGCTCGCGCTTGATCGCGCCGTACGCCACCGTCGGCCCGGCGGCCAGCCGGGCGGCCAGCTCGTGAGCCGCCGGCAGCACCTGCTCGTCGTCGTCGACCAGGCGCGAAAGCATGCCCATGGCCAGCGCCTCGGGCGCCTTGACCGGCTCGGCCAGCAGCAGCAGCTCGACCGCCCGGGCGTGCCCGACGATGCGCGGCAGCGACCACGAGACGCCGCTGTCGCCGGCCAGGCCCACGTTGGCGAAGGCCATCAGGAACCGGGTCTTCGGGCCGCCGACCCGGAAGTCGGCCAGCAGCGCGAACGACGCGCCGGCCCCGGCCGCCATGCCGCGCACCGCGGCGACCACCGGCTTGGGCATGCCGGCCAGCCGCTGGGCGATCGGGTTGTAGTGCCGCCGCACGGTGTCGAGGTCGGTGTGGCCGGACTCCAGCTGGGCGGCGTGTTCCCGCAGGTCCTGGCCGACGCAGAACGCCCCGCCCGACCCGGCCAGCACGATCGCCCGGCACGACTTGTCGCTCTCCAGGGAGGCCAGCGTGTCGCGGAGCGCCTCCTTGAGGTCGACGTCGAGCGCGTTCATCGCCTCGGGCCGGTTGAGGGTGAGGGTGACGACCGCGTTATTGCGGTCCACGAGCAAGGAGTCCGTCATGGGTCTGACAGTCCCACACGGCCGCCCCGGTGCGCCGACTGCAGACAACGCTCGACGTACCGGTCGGCGGCCGGTCGCAGCCGGGCCGAGTGCCGGTCGAAGAAGCCGGCCGCGCTGGAGCCGGGCCAGCGGGCGGGCAGCAGGGCGGCGGGCAGCTGCGGGTCGCGGAACAGGAACGACCGCCAGGCGTGCACGAGCAGGAACCGGGCCGCGTACGCCTCCTCGTCGCTGCTGCGCCCGTTGACCGCCGTCACGACCGGCCGCAGATCGGTCACGAACCCCTCGTACGCCCGGCCCAGCTCGTCCAGGTCCCAGGCCCGCTCGACCACCTCGGCCGCGCCCGTCGTGCCGGCCGCGTGGCTGGCGCTGAACCGTTCGTAGGGCACGCCGGTCTCCTTGAGCACCGCGTCGACCTCGTCGGCCGACCGCGGCGCGACCCAGGCGTTGTCGCCCAGCGAGCCGTATCCGAGAAACGCCATGCGGGCCGCCTCGCGCCGGGGCAGCGGGGCGTGCAGCAGGATGAGATCGAAGCGCCCGTCCCACCCGGAACGGCCGGTTCGGTAGATTCGGGCCGACGCCTCGTCCAGACGACGCGCCGCCTTCGGGGTCAGCAGATAACCCGGTCCGGAGCCCAGGCGCAGCGGGTGGAGCCAGCCCTGGCGCACCATCCGGGACACCGCGGTGCGTACCGCCGGCGCCGCGATGCCGAGCGGCGCAAGCAGCCTGACCAGGGCGGCAACCGGCGCCCGGCCACCACGGGAACGCAGGTAGTCCCCGTACAGGTCGAAGAGTGCCGACCGCGCCTGCATGACCGCACATTGTGACAGCCCAAAAGACGATATGCTAGACGCTGTCACATCCGCCCGGGCTGAGTTTGGGCTTGCCGGTGTTCATCAGGGAAAATGTTTGATCGGCACGTTATTAGATCGGACCAGCGGGCGTCGCGGCATGCGCGTGGGTCTGCGACCGCCGGTCGGATAACGAAGGTGTACACGCGTCACGTGGGGCGTAGCTCGTGGCGTTGAGAAGTGGCTGTGTGTGGGGCAACCCACCGACACCCTGATGTAGGTCTGAGGGGAGACAAGATGGCGGCGATGAAGCCGCGGACGGGCGATGGTCCGCTGGAGGTCACCAAGGAGGGGCGGGGCATCGTGATGCGTGTCCCGCTGGAAGGTGGTGGCCGTCTCGTCGTTGAGATGACTCCGGACGAGGCCAACGCGCTGGGCGACGCGTTGAAGTCGATCGCCGGCTGACGTTTCACGCGAGCCCGCCGGTACGGTACCGCCCGTACCGGCGGGCTTTCCACGTCTTCGAGAAAGGTCACGCTCCCGTGTTCGCGATCCGCCTCACCGACCGACTCGACGACGACCAGACCCGGGTGGTGCCGGTCGGCACCGGTGGGTTGATCGGCAACGATCCTGCTCTTGACGACCTGGCCGCCTTCGCGGCCGGTCTGACCGATCCCGGCGAGGCGGGCACGGTCAACGCGCTTCCGCGTCCCCTCCGGCGCCCAGCGAAGATTCTCCTGGTCGGGGTGGGCGGGGGCGACGAGGCGGGCTGGCGGACGGCCGGTGCCGCCGCGGTCCGCGCGCTGCCCGATGACCAGCCGTTCCAGGTGGCGCTGACCTCGATGACCGAGGGCGGCGACGCAACCAGGGCCGCGGTGCGCGGCCTCGCCGAAGGCATCTGGCTCGGCGGCTATCGCTATCGCGATGCCCGCGAGGAACGCCGGTCCGGCGAGGTGCAGATCGTCACGGTCCCCGAGGCGTACGCGGTGAGCCTCGCCCAGGCGCAAGCCGGAAGCCGGGCCGCCTGGCTCGCCCGCGACCTCACCAACACCCCCTCCTCGATCAAGACGCCGGACTGGTTCGCCGAGGAGGTCGTCGGTTCCGCGGCCGGGCGCCCCGGCGTCGAGGTCACGATCCGCTCCGGCGACGACCTGGCCCGTTTCGGCGGCATCCGGGCGGTCGGCGGTGCCTCCAAGTCCAAGCCCTGCCTGGTCGAGGTCGCCTGGCGCCCGGCCGGGGCCCGCACCCACGTGGTGCTGATCGGCAAGGGCATCACGTTCGACAGCGGCGGCATCTCGATCAAGACCCGGCCGGGCATGAAGACCATGAAGCACGACATGGCGGGCGCGGCCGCCGTCGTCGCGGCCACCCTGGCCGCCGCCGACCTGGGCCTCGAGGGCGTACGCATCACCGCGCTGGCCCCGATGGCCGAGAACGCGGTCGGCGCCGACGCCTTCCGCCCCGGCGACGTGATCACGCACTACGACGGGTCGACCAGCGAGTCGACCAACTCCGACGCCGAGGGCCGCCTGGTGCTGGCCGACGCCCTGGGTTATGCCGTGGCCGAACTCGAACCGGACGTGATCGTCGACATCGCCACGCTGACCGGCGCCCAGGTGGTCGCGCTGGGCGAGACCACGGCGGCGCTCTACAGCGGCAGCGACGACCTGGCCGCGACGCTGACCGCGCACGGCGCGGCGGCCGGCGAGCGCATGTGGCGGATGCCGCTGGTCGACGACTACCGCGACTACCTGCGCAGCGAGATCGCCGACCGGCACAGCTCGCCGGCCAAGGGCGGCGGGCCGGCCGCGCTGTTCCTGCGCGAGTTCCTCGGCGACCGGGCCGACCGCTGGGCCCACATCGACATGGCCGGGCCGGCCTGGACCGAGCACACCGAGCTCGAGCTCACCAAGGGCGCGACCGGCTGGGGTGCCCGCACCCTGCTGCGCTATCTGGCGGCGGTCGACGGCGCGTCAGCGTTTGACGGCCGCTAGCAGGCCGGCGCCGGACGGGATGATCGCCGGGATCCACTCCTCGGACTCCCGCATCGCCCGCACGGTCTCCCGGATGGTCAGCGTGCCGACGTCACGGGCCGACGGATCGTTGATCCGGCCGCCCGCCATCGCCCCGTTGACCAGCAGCGCCCCGCCCGGGCGCAGGAGCCGCAGCGCGGCGTCGGCGCAGGCGCCGATCTCGGTCGGGTCGGCGTCGACGAAGACCACGTCGTAGACCCCGTCGGCGAGCCGGGGCAGCACGTCGAGCGCCCGGCCGGTGATGATGCGCGTGCGCGAGGCCGCGAACCCGGCCGCCATGAAGATCCGCCGGGCGATCCGCTGGTGCTCGTTGTCGACGTCGATCGTGGTGAGAACGCCGTCCGGCCGCATGCCGCGCAGCAGCCAGATCCCGCTCACCCCGGCGCCGGTCCCGATCTCGACGACCGCCTTGGCACTGCCGGCGGCGGCCAGCAGCCGCAGCACTGAGCCGGCGGCCGGGCTGACGGCGTCGAGGCCGAGCTCGGCGGCGAGCCCGCGCGCGGTCTGCAGCACGGCGTCCTCCGCCGCGTACGCCTCGGCGAACTGCAGCGACTGAGACGTCGACGGACCGAGCGGACGGGCAGGCGGGACGATGACGACCTCCGGGCGGGAAACGGATGCACGCGGCTGACCGGCGCACATGGGATAAGAGAGTAGAGCGATGCTCTCAACCGCCGCACCTGGCTGTCGATGTCCTGGATGGGCACCGAATGGCCCGCGCCGGGACGGCTCGCGGATCCGTGACATCCTGATCCGTGTCATCCTGGACGGGGAGCCGTGCTCCTGCAGGATCGCAACTGGGAGGCTGAGCTGTGACCGACGGCTGGAACGCGCGACCCGTCACGCCGCCGCCCGCCAACGGTTCCCTCTCCGGATCGTCGCCGTGGTGGTCCGACGCGCTGAGGGACCCGTGGCGCGATCCGTACGCTCCGGCCCAGGTGGTCGTCCCGGCCGCGGCGACCAATTCCGGGCCCGCCCCCGAGCGGGTCGCCGATCCGGACGCGCCCCGCCGCGGGCTCGGCTCGGTGATGGCGATCTGCCTGGTCACGGCGTTGCTGGCGGGTTCGCTCGGCGGCGCTCTGGGTTATTTGTTCGCGGTCCGCAGCGGCGTCGGCGGGGGTGGTGGGGGCGCCCTCGGGGCGAGCCCGGCCCAGGCCCCGGCGGCCGCCAACCGGGCCCCCGACTCGCAGGCCGGCATCGTCAAGAAGGTGCAGCCGAGCGTCGTCACGGTGCGGGTCACCGGCGCGATCGGCTCCGGCTTCGTGGCCTCGGCCGGCGGTTATGTGATCACCAACGACCACGTGGTCGAGGGGGCCGACGGCGCCATCACGGTCGCGTTCGTCGACGGGTCGACCGCCAAGGCCACGCTCGTCGGCCACGACCAGGAATCCGACATCGCCGTGATCAAGGTCGCAAAATCCGGCCTCACTCCGGTGACGTTCGGCAATTCCGACTCGATCGCGGTCGGTGACCCCGTGTTCGCCTTCGGTTCGCCGCTCGACCTGGAAAACACCGTGACCGGCGGCATCGTCAGCGCGCTCGACCGTCCGATCGAGGCGAACGACCCGGGCGGCCCGACCCGCTACTACGCGGCCATCCAGACCGACGCCGCGGTCAACCAGGGCAACTCGGGCGGCCCGCTGGTCGACGCCGCGGGCCGGGTGGTCGGCATGAACTCGGTGATCCGCTCGGTCGGCGGCACCGAGACCGAGGCCGGCAACATCGGCCTGGCCTTCGCGATCCCGATCAACCAGGCCCGCCGCATGGCGACCGACATCATCGACCACGGCAAGGCCCGGCGCACGGTCATCGGCGCCGAGGTCACGACCAGCGCGACGGGTGCCGGCACCGGCGGGGCCAAGCTGCGTACGGTCGAGCCGTCCGGTCCCGCCGCGGCGGCCGGGCTCAAGGCCGGCGACACCATCACCAAGCTCGACGGCCACGTCCTCAACGACGGCACCGACCTGATCGCCCTGGTCCGCAGCTATGCGCCCGGCGCGACGATCCCGATCGAATTCCGTCGGGGCTCCGACACCAAGACCACCTCGGTGACTTTGGTCGCCGACGCGAACTGACGCCGCGGACTGCCGCGAGGCCCGATCCGTGCGTAGGCTTGGCGCCGCGACGTACTAGGGAGGCCCGCTCGTGTTCGAGAACCTGAACTGGTGGGAGATCGGCGCGCTGCTCATGCTCGCGCTGCTGATTTTCGGTGAGCGCCTGCCCAAGGTGATCGGCGACGGTCTGAAGATGCTGCGCGGCCTGCGCGCGATGGCTCAAAACGCCACGAGTGACCTGAGCCGCGAGCTGGGCACCGACATCCAGCTGCAAGATCTGCACCCTAAGGCGTTCATCCGCAAGCACCTGCTCAGCGAGGACGACGAGGCGGCCATCCGGAAGCCGCTGCAGGGTCTCTTCGAGGACGTGAAGCAGGATCTCACCGGGGTGCGCGACGACATCACGGCGGTGGCCGCGGCAGCCGACCCGCGCAAGCCCGCGACGCCGGAGCCGAGCTCGGTCGCCTCGGCGGAGTCCCCGAAGGCACTCGGCCAGCGCTTCGACCTCGACGCGACCTAAGACCGCAGGCCGACAAGAACCGGAGCCCGACAAGATCCACAGCGCGACAAGACCCGCAGCCCGACAAGACCCGCAGCCCGACAAGATCTGCGGCGCGGTGTGAGCCCGAGCGTCGCCGCGCCCTGGGCCGGGCGCGGCTGGGGAGAAGCTCCGCCGACATTCGAAAGGCCCGGCCGAAGCCGGGCCTTATTCACGCGAAGCCGGCTCAGCTCCGCGTGTTGACCATCAGGCCGAGCGGCTTGCCGACCAGCGACTCGCGCCGCACCGCCAGCTTGTCGGCGATCGCGGCCAGCGCCTTGGCCGCCGGGGCCTCGCCGTCGGCCAGCACGATCGGCGTGCCGGAGTCGCCCGCCTCGCGCACCCGGGTGTCGAGCGGCACCTGACCGAGCAGCGGCACCGAGGCGCCCACCGTCTTGGTCAGCGAGTCGGCGACCGTCTGGCCGCCGCCCGCGCCGAAGACCTCCATGCGCGAGCCGTCGGGCAGCTCCAGCCACGACATGTTTTCCACCACGCCGACCAGCCGCTGGTGGGTCTGCTGCACGATCGCGCCGGCCCGCTCGGCCACCTCGGCCGCCGCCATCTGCGGGGTCGTGACGACCAGGATCTCGGCGTTGGGCAGCAGCTGGGCCAGCGAGATCGCCACGTCGCCGGTGCCCGGGGGCAGGTCGAGCAGCAGCACGTCGAGGTCGCCCCAGTAGACGTCGGCCAGGAACTGCTGCAACGCGCGGTGCAGCATCGGGCCCCGCCAGACCACCGCGGCGTTGCCGGCGGTGAACATGCCGATCGAGATCACCTTCACGCCGTGCGACTGCGGCGGCATGATCATGTCTTCGACGCGGGTGGGCCGGCCGTCGACGCCGAGCATCCGGGGCACCGAGTGGCCGTAGATGTCGGCGTCGACCACGCCGACCGAGAGGCCCCGCTTGGCGAGCGCCGCGGCCAGGTTGACGGTCACGCTTGACTTGCCGACACCGCCTTTACCGCTGGCGACGGCGTACACCCTCGTGCGGGAGCCCGGTTGGGCGAACGGAATGACCGGTTCCGCGGCAGCGGAACCACCGCGCAGCGTGGCCTGCAGGCCCTTGCGCTGCTCCTCGGTCATCACGCCGAAGTCGACGCGCACCTCCTCGATCCCCGGGATCTTGGTGAGGGCGGCCGTGATGTCGGCGTTGAGCTTGTCGCGCAGCGGGCATCCGCTGACGGTGAGCAGCAGCTCGACGGTGATCCGGCGGTCGGCGACGGTGAAGCCCTTGACCATGCCGAGGTCGGTGATCGGGCGGCGGATCTCGGGATCGTCGACGGTCGCCAGAGCGGCCTGGATCGCGTCCTCGAGCGTGGCGGCGGGTGCTGCGGACATAGCGACCACTCTACGTCGGGGTCAGGAGCGGTCGTCCTCCCACTCCATACGCGCCCGCTTCTCCCGCCGCAGCGCCGCCTCGTCCAGTTCGTCGGCCAGCCGGGCCAGTTCGTTGCGCAGGAAGTCGCGGGTCGCGACCTCGCCGAGGGCGATCCGCAGCGACGCGATCTCGCGGGCCAGATATTCGGTGTCGGCCTTCTGGGCGGCCGCCCGGCGCCGGTCCTCCTCGGCCGCCAGCCGGTCGCGGTCGGCCTGGCGGTTCTGGGCGAGCAGGATCAGCGGCGCGGCATAGGACGCCTGCAGCGACAGGATCAGCGTCAGGAAGGTGAACGTGTACGGGTCGAACTGCCACGACGAGGGCGCGAGGGAGTTCCAGAGGAACCAGACCGCGATCACGATCGTCATCCAGACGATGAACTGGGCCGTGCCCATGTAGCGGGCGATGTTCTCGGAGATCTGGCCGAACGCCTCCGGGTTGAACCGGGGCAGCCGCACCCGGCCCGGCTCGATCGGCTGGTCGAGGCGGTCGACGCGCTCGCGACGGGGCTCCGTCACAGCTCGACCTCCTCGGGCTCGTTCAGATCACGGTCACGCCAGTCGCGCGGCAGCGAATGGTCGAGCACGTCGTCGACGGTGACCGCGCCGAGCAGCCGGCGGGTCTGGTCGACCACCGGCAGTGCGACCAGGTCGTAGGTCGCCATCCGTTTGGTGATCTCGACCAGTGGCATCTCGGGCCGCAGCGGCTCGAGATCGTTGTCGACGATGCCGCCCAGGATCGAGGCCGGCGGCTCCCGCAGCAGCCGCTGGAAGTAGACCATGCCCAGGTATTTGCCGGTCGGCGTGGCCGACGGCGCCCGGGCGACGAAGACCTGGGCCGCCACCGCCGGGGACAGCTCCGGCTCCCGGATGTGGGCCAGCGCCTCGGCGACCGTGGTGTCGGGGGTGAGGATCACCGGCTCCGAGGTCATGATGCTGCCGGCCGTGCCCGGGTCGTAGCGAAGCAGCTGCCGGACCGGGTCGGCCTCCTCCGGCTCCATCAGGTCGAGCAGCACCGCCTGTTCGACCTGCGGCAACTCGGCCAGCAGGTCGGCGGCATCGTCCGGGTCCATCCGCTCGAGCACGTCGGCCGCCCGCTCGCGCTCCAGTCCGGCGATGATCTCCACCTGGTCGTGTTCGGGCAGCTCCTCGAGCACGTCGGCCAGCCGCCGGTCGCTCAGCGCGGCCGCCACCTCGTTGCGCCGGGCGTCGGGCAGGTCCTGCAGCGCGTTCGCCATGTCGGCCGGCCGCATCTGCTCGAGCAGCGCCAGCAGGTTGGCCGTGCCCTGGGTGTCGGTCGGCCCGACCAGACCCCGCACCCGGCTGTATTCGGCCTGGTAGACGTGGCCGCGGCGGGCCAGCCGCCCGGTCAGCTCGCGCACCGCGACCCGGGTGACCAGCCATTCGGTGTTGCGGTTGAGCTCCATGCTGATGTCGACGACGGTGCCCGGTGTGCCCTCGCCGGTGGCGTCGTCGTCGGCCACCACGGTCACCCGCCGGTCGAGCAGGTCCTCGACCACCAGCAGCTCGTTGGGCCGCTTCTCGAACCGGCGCAGGTTGAGCGTGCCCGTGCCGAGCACGACCGCGTCACTGTCCATCGACGTGACCCGCCCGATCGGCAGGAAGATGCGCCGGCGCAGCGCCATCTCGGCGACCAGGCCGACGACCTGCGGCGGCCGGTTGGTGGTGCGCAGCCGCACCACGCTGTCGCGGACCCGGCCCACCCGGTCGCCGTTGGGGTCGAACACGCCCAGCCCGGCGAGCCGGGCCAGATAAATCCTCGTCCCCATGGTCACGGAACCCAGCCTATGCGGTGTTTCAGTTAGGGTCCGTGCATGTCCATCGTGGCTTACGAGATCGTGGACGTGTTCACCGACCGCCCCTTCGCCGGGAACCCGCTGGCCGTGGTCTACGGCGCCGCCGACCTGGGGCACGATCAGATGCAGACGCTGGCCCGCGAGTTCAACCTTTCCGAGACGGTCTTCGTCCTCGACCCGGTCGCCCCGTCGGCGACCTACCGGGCCCGCATCTTCACCGGCTCGTCCGAGCTCCCGTTCGCCGGCCACCCGAGCGTGGGCGCCGCGGTGACCTCGATGCGGCGCGGCCTCTTCGGCCCGGGCGAGGTGGTCCAGGAGTGCGGCGCGGGCCTGCTGCCGATCACGGTGACCGCCGGCGGCACGGCGACGCTCACCGGCGGTCCGCCGACGTTGGGCACGCCGCTCGATCCGGAGCCGCTCCTCGCGGCGGTCTCGCTCCGCTCAACCGATCTGGCCGGGGGCGAGCTCGCTGCGCCACGTTCCGCCGGGTGCGGCTTGAGCTGGGTGTTTCTTCCCGTACGCCGGGAGGCCCTCCCCGCCGCCCGCCTCGACTCGGCGGCGGCTGCCCGAGGGGGGATAGAAGGCGTCTGCGTGTTCGCGTGGGAGGGCGACCGTGCCCACGCCCGGGTCTTCGTGCCCGGCGACGCGGTCTGGGAGGACGCGGCGACCGGCTCGGCCGCGTTGGGCCTCGGCGTGTGGCTGGTCTCGGCGGGCTGGCTCCCCGCCGACGGCACGTCGTCCTACCGCGTCCACCAGGGCGCGGAGATGAAGCGCCCGTCGCTGCTCGACTGCACCGTGACCGCGGCCGACGGCGTCGCGGTCTCGGCGACGGTCACCGGCCACGTCGTGCCGATCGCCAAGGGCGAGATGGCCGTCCCGCCGTTCGTGGGCTGAGCGGGCCCGAAGCTGAGCGGGGGCCGATTCAGCGGCGGCGGACTTTGTGCAGGCGGAACGGGCGGCGTACCTCGACCCGGGCCGGCGTCTCCCGCGGCTCGGCCGCCGCCGAACCGGCCGGCAGGTCGGGCGCGGTCACCGTCGCCTCCTCGGCCGGGCTCAGCCGCAGCACCGTGCAGCCCGTCTCGACCCAGCGGGTCACCACCGCGTCGGTCGAACCGTGCGCGTTCAGCCGCTTCGTCGCCAACTGGGGCGCTGCCGCCTCCCAGTCGTCGCTGCCCGGCAGGATGCGGGCGACCGTCATCTCGGCCACCACGATCAGGCCGCCGTTGTCGCCGCGCAGCCGGACCGTCGCGCGGGAAGCGCCGGGCAGGTCGGGCGCGAACTGCTCGCCCGGCCCGGTCACCACGATCAGCGAACCGTCGAGCGGCATGCACCAGAGCCCGAGCGCCGGCCCGTCGCCGACCGAGACCCAGGCCAGCGCCGCCTTCTTGAGCGCCTCATCGAGGACCGCAGACGTCACCCGCTCATCCTTACACGACGGTGGCCGGCTCCAGCCGGGTGTGGTCGACGAGTCCGATCACCTCGGTCAGCGAGCGGACCGTGCACCCGGCGAAGTTGGTGTCGGCGTCGAAGACCAGGTGGTTGGCGAGGTCGGGCGCGGCGAGCCGGACCGGCGTCATGCCGACCGCGGCCGCCCCGGACAGCTCGTGGCTACCACCGTCACCGACATAAAGGCATTCGCCCGGCGAAACGCCCAGCGCCCGGCAGGCGGCCAGGTAGATGCGCGGGTCCGGCTTGCAGACCCCCAGGCGTACGGAGTAGATCTTGGCGTCGAGCAGGGGGCCGACCGGGAGACCGGGCAGGAAGGCGGGCAGTTCGTGAGTGCAGTCGCTGATCACCGCCGTACGCAGTCCCCGGCGGCGAATCGCCGAGAGTGCGCTGACCGCGTCGCCGCGCAGGCGGGTGTCGGCCTTGAGGGCGTTGACCCGGGCCGGCACCCCGGCCCGCACCTGGGCCTGGCGGGGGCGGCCGCCGGCCTGCTCGATGACCCAGCGCAGGGTGGCCGCCGCGTCGCCGTAGCGGCCGACCGCGCGGGCCCGGAACGTGCGATCGAGGACACCGCGTACGGCCTCCGGGTCGGCGCCGAGGGCCCGGGCGATCTCGGCGTGCTGGGGGCCGCGCTGGACCGAGCGGGTCAACGTGCCAAAAAAGTCAAAGACCACCGCACGGTATGCGGGCACGGTAAATCAGCCTCCCGGGCTTTGAGGGGTTAAATCGGTCGAGGGCAACCTGCGCGACTGTAGCCGCAGCGTCACTCTCCGTTCAATAGGCGTCTATCAACTGTGGTGCACAAGGCAAGAAGCGACGGCCGGGGATGAATACCCGCTCACCGCACACCGCGACCGCGTTCGCCCTGGTGGTCGCCGTTCTGGCGGTCTCCTCGTCGGCGCCCCTGATCGCCTTCGCGGCCGCCCCGGCCCTGGCCATCGCCTTCTGGCGCAACGGCATCGCGACCGCGGTCCTCACCCCGATCAGCCTCGGGCCGCGCCGCGGCGAACTGCGGCCGCGCGGCGCCCTCATGTTCTGCGTGCTCGCCGGGGTCGCGCTGGCCGCGCACTTCGCCACCTGGATGCCGAGCGTCCAGCTCGGATCGGTCGCCACGGCGACCGCGCTGGTCGCGACCCAGCCGGTCTGGCAGGGCCTGATCGCCGCGGCCCAGGGCCGGCGGCCCTCGGCGGCCGGCTGGCTCGGCATCTCGCTCGCGGTCGCCGGTACGGCGTGGGCGACCGGCGTCGACGTCAGCGTCTCCGGCCGGGCGGTCCTCTCCGACGTTCTGGCGCTGCTCGGGGCGATCGCCGTCGCGATCTACACCGCGCTCGGGGAACGGGCCCGGGTCGAGCTGAGCACGACCACCTACACCTGGATCTGCTACGGAACCTGCGCGATCGTCCTGCTGGCGGTCTGCCTGATCGGACACGTGTCGCTGGGCGGCTACGACCGGAACACCTGGCTCGCGATCCTGGCCATCGTGGCCGGCGCCCAGCTGCTCGGGCACTCGATGTTCAACTACGCGCTCCACCGCGCCTCGGCCACGACCGTCAGCGTGCTCGCCCTGCTCGAAGTGCCCGGCGCGACCCTGATCGCCTGGCTCTGGCTGCGCCAGCAGCCTCGGCTGGCCGCCCTTCCCGGCCTGGTCATCACCATGATCGGCGTCGCGATGGTGGTCCTCGGCGCCCGATCCGCGTCGGCGGTCGTCGAGGACCTCTGACCCGCTTCCCCGGGCGAGTCGTCCCGTTAGTCCCTTTGGTGGCGTGTCATCGAGGGGGTGTGCAATGCTTCGGCTCGTATCGGGTCTGACGCTGGGGGCGATTCTGATGATCGGCGGCTGCGGCGATCCCGACGACGAGGCGCTCACCCCCGCCCCGGCCGGCGGCTGGAGCACCGCGGGCTGCGAACTCGCCCGCCAACCCGAGAGCATCATGGTCGGCGGCCTCACCATGCCGACCACGCCCGCCGCGCTCGACGCGGCTATCACCCGCATCGACCAGGGCGGCCGCCACGACTTCCGGGAAAGCTATGCCGGGATCGAGGTCGATCAAGAACGCGTACGCGCGTTGGTGTACCGCGTCCCCTCCGCCCCCTTCGACGACTTCATCCGGCAGGCGGCCCAGAACACCTGCATCGTCGTGCGGGACGCGCCCCACTCGGCCGCCGACCTGGGCACCTGGCACGACCGGATCGTGGCCGACCTGTCATTCTGGACCGCCCGCGGCATCCGCATCGTCACCATCGGCGCCCGCCACGACGGCAGCGGCGTCGAGGTCGGCACCCAGGACCCCGACCGCGCCCGCCTCGAACTGCCCGCCCGCTACGGCAGCCGGGCCCCGCTCGTGATCGTCGACGCGGCGCCGGTCCAGCCCTTCGGCTAGACCGTGTCGCCGCCGGAGTGGGTGACGGACACGACCAGGATGATCAGGATCGCGGCCGAGATCGCAGCCAGCGACCAGCCGACGATGATTCCGGCCAGCGCCATGCCGTTGCCGTCCCGGCCGTTGTGCTTCAGCCGGGCCCGCGCGACGTGGCCGAGGATGGCCCCGACGATGCCGAGCAGGCCGCCGAGGCCCCAGGTGCAGATCCCGAAGACCGCCGCGCACGACAGAACCAGCGAGGCGATCGCCAGTCCCTCGTAGGGCCGCTTCATGGCGATGGGGTAGGGGTAGTAGGCCTGCGGCATCCCGTACGCGGGCATCTCGTAGCCGGTCGGCGGCGGCGTTCCGTAGACGGGCGGCATCGCGTACCCGTACCCCGGCACCGGCCCGCCCTCCGGCGGCGGCCCATATCCCGGCGCTGTCCCATAGCCGGTCTCATAGCCCGGTCCTGTTCCGTAGCCCGGTCCTGTTCCGTAGCCCGGTCCTGTTCCGTAGCCCGGCGCTGTTCCGTAGCCCGGTGTTGTTCCTTGGCCGGGTGGCATTCCGCCGTTGGGCGGCGTTCCGAGGCCGGATGGCATTCCGGCTCCGGGTGGCATTCCGGCTCCGGGTGGCGTTCCGGCGCCCGGCGGCGGGTAGGCCGGAGAGGGCGGATAGGGCTGCGGGTCCGGTGGTGGCGGTGGCTCGTGCGGTGGGATGGTCATCGGGCCTCCGGCCAGGGGTTCGGGCCGTCCACTATAAGTGGCGGGGGCCGTCCTCAATGCCCCGTCAAGATCGTCCGTTCGGATCGCTTCCTGAGGTTTCCGGCGGTTTCCCGGGGGCCGGTCTCCGGGCCGTGCCGAGGCGCGGTACGCCACGAGGGTCGCGATGTTTGCCCTGGATCGCGGGACCGGGCAGGATCTGCCGCATGGTCTTCGACGCCCGCTCCACCGGGGGCAGCCGCACCCGGCGCGACGCCACCCGACCCGCCGGCCGCCGGCCGCGCTCCGCCGCACTCGACGCGCCTGACGCGCCCGTCGAGGCGGCCGATCCCGCGACCCCGGAGGCCGAGGGCGAGATCGCCCCGGTCACCCTCCGCTTGGACGGCAAGGTCGCCCTGGTCACCGGCGCCGGCAGTCCCGACGGCATCGGCTACGCGACGGCCCGCCGCCTGCGCGACCTGGGCGCCCGGGTCGCGATCGTCTCGACCACCCGGCGCATCCACGAGCGGGCCGCCGAGCTGGGCATCACCGGCTTCGTCGCCGACCTCACCGACGAGGCCGAGGTGGGCGCCCTGGCCGACGCCATCACCGACCAGTTGGGCGACGTCGAGGTGCTGGTCAACAACGCCGGCCTGGCGAGCCGGGCCTCACCCGAGGTGCTGCGCCCGGTCGCCCAGCTGACGTACGACGAGTGGAAGTCGGAGATCGACCGCAACCTGAGCACGGCGTTCCTGTGCAGCCGGGCCTTCCAGGGCGGCATGGCCGAACGGGGCTGGGGCCGCATCGTCAACCTGGCCGCCACCGCCGGCCCGGTCAACGCGCTGCCCACCGAGGCGGCATACGCGGCGGCCAAGGCCGGCGTGGTCGGCCTGACCCGCGCCCTGGCGATGGAACTGGTCGCCGACGGCGTCAACGTCAACTGCGTCGCCCCCGGCACCATCTACACCGCGGCGTCCACGGTCACCGAGATCAAGCAGGGCCTGGGCACCCCGATCGGCCGCCCCGGCACCCCCGACGAGGTGGCCGCCGCGATCGCCTTCCTCTGCTCGCCGGCCGCCTCCTACATCACCGGCCAGATGCTGGTGGTCGACGGCGGCAACAGCGTCCGCGAGGCCGAGTTCCGCTGACCGGCCCCGGGGCGGCCTCGCTGGCCGCCCCGGGTCGGCCTATGACTGGTTGGGCAGATCCATGTGGGCGAAGAAGTAAAGGCCCACGGCATAAAAGGCGATCACCAACAGCCCGAGCACCGTGAAGATGTAGCCGACCACCAACCCGGCCGTGGCCATGCCGGAGCCCTCTTCCCCGGTCGCCCGGATCTGCCGCCGCGCGATGTGCCCGAGCACGACTCCGACCGGCGCGCTGATGCAGGTGACCAGCCCACCGAGCGAGCACACCAACGAGGCGATGGCCAGCCCGTTCGTGCGCCCGGACCCGTACCCATAGGGCGGCGCCGGATAGGACGGCCCATAGCCGGCCTGCCCATACTCCGGCCCCGGGCCCGGGCCGTAGGGCCCGGCGGAGCTGACCGGCGGCTGATAGGCGTCCACCGGCGGCCCGTATCCCGCCCCGGAGCCGCATAAGACCCAGCCGGCGGCGCGTAGGCCTCAGGCGGCGCGTACGGCGAACCCGGCCCTGGCACGCCGAACGGCGACGGCGGCCCAGCCTGCTCAAACGGCGTAGTGGCCGGTGGCGGAGTGAACGGCGCAGTCTGCCCGAACGGCACAGTCGGCGGCGGCTGCGGCGTGAACGGGTGCGTAGGCGGCACCCCCGCGTTCTGGTCGGCCGGCGGCCCGTGAACCACCGTCGCCTCCGAATCCGGCGCCGATGTCCTCTGCACAGCGGTGTCAGCCTCGAAACCCCGCCCCGCCGAGTAGGCCAGAGTCGCGTCCGACGGCCCACTGGCCCCGGCCACCTCCGGATAGGACACCGTCGCGTCAGATCCGGTGTGCTGCACCGTGGCGTCGGCGTCGAAGGCCGGCCGGGATGCGTCGGCTGGCGGCGCGGCGGGGTCTGACGTGGCCGCGGACGGGTGTCGCGCCGTGGCGTCAGGGTCGGCCGGGGACGTCGGGTAGGGCACCGTCGGCTCGGAGGGGTCGCCCGCGGCGGGCGGCTGGTCTGGTTCCGGCGAGCCGCCGGGCGGGGGGTAGCTCATGAGGTTCCTCCTGGTTTCCCCCGCGAACCGTACTAGCCCGCCGCTCCGGTCAGCCGAGTCAGGCCAGCCGGGTCAAGTCAGCCGGGTCAGGTCAGCTTGGTCAACTGGCCGACGGCGCGCTCGACGGCGAGGCAGTGGTCCTCGACGTAGTCCATGCCGGCCTCCTCGGCGATGCGGCGGGCCTCGGCCGACACGATGCCGCTCTGGAGCCAGACCGCCGGGGCCTTGAGGGCGGCCGCCTGGCGGACGATGTCGACCGCGTCGTGGGCCGGGCGGAAGATGTCGACCAGGTCGAACGGCTCGTCGATGTCGGCCAGCGTCTTGTACGCCTTGACGCCGAACACCTCGTCGACGAACGGGTTGACCGGGATGATCCGCCAGCCGTGCCTGATCATCTGCAGGGGCACCGTGTGCGCCGGCTTCCCCGGGTCGCGCGAGGCTCCGACCACCGCGATCACGTTGGCCTCGGCCAGAATCTGCTGCGCATTTCTCATGTGATCGAGCGTAGTCACGACCGGCGCCGGGCCGCCCGATTCGTTGGTCACAGGAGGGTCAGCTGCTGCACCTCTTCCGACGGCTCCGGTGCCTCTGGGGACTCGTCGTCGAGGGCGCGGATCTGCGTCGGCTCGGCGCGGTGCAGGCCGTGGCGGCGTGCGGCCATGCGGACCCGGGCCGCGACCTCCTGCTGGTAGGAGGCCGGGGAGTAGGAGCCGTTGCCGTAGAGCTCGCGGTAGCGCGCGGCCAACTCGGGGTGGGTGCGGGTGAGCCAGGCGGCATACCACTCGCGGGCGCCCGGGCGCAGGTGGAGCGGGATCGGGGTCACGCTGGTGGCGCCGGCTGCGGCGATCGCGGCGACCGTCTTGTCGATGGACTCGTCGGTGTCGGTCAGGCCGGGGAGGATCGGGGCGAGCAGGACGCCGATCTCGAAGCCCGCGTCGGTCAGCCGGCGGACCGCGTCGAGCCGGCGGCGCGGGCTCGGCGTGCCCGACTCGACCGCCCGCCACGTCTGCTCGTCGAGGAAGCCGACCGAGAACGCCAGCCCGACCCGGGTCACCTCGGCCGCCTGGACCAGCAGGTCGAGGTCGCGAAGGATCAGCGTGCCCTTGGTGAGGATCGAGAACGGGTTGCCGTGGTCGCGCAGCGCGGCCAGGATCTCGGGCATCAGGCGGTATCGCCCCTCGGCCCGCTGGTAGACGTCGACGTTGGTGCCCATCGCGATCGGGGCGCCGGACCACTTGGGAGCGGCGAGCTCGCGGCGGATCAGCTCGCCCGCGTTGACCTTGACCACGATCTTGGAGTCGAAGTCGTGGCCCGCGTCGAGGTCGAGATAGGTGTGGGTGTGCCGGGCGAAACAGTTGTGGCTGACCACCCCGTCGGCGATGAAGTCGCCGGTGCCGGTCGAGATGTCGAACAGCGGCAGCGTGAGCCCGAGGTCTTCGATGTCGACGACGGCCAGCTGGCGGCCGCCGCGCACGCCGACCCCGGACGCGTCGAGCGGCGCGTCGGTGGCCCCGGTGAGGTGCCGGAAGCGGAGCGCCGCCCACAGGTCGGGCCCGATCTCGACGGCGCCGCTGCGCGCCGGGCGGCGGCTGGGCAGGCCGAGCTGGGTGAGCGCCTCGACGATGCGGTTGAGGAAACCGCGGCCGCCGCTGGTGAAGGTGATCGACAGCCGATCGGACCGCCCGGTGGCGCCGAACGCACCGGCCAGGAACCCCCGGAACCAGTCGGTGGTCGGCGTCTCGGGCCAGCACAGGGCCTCGTGCAGCGGCATGTCTTCGACATAGCGGTTGGCCCGGTTCCACGCGTCGCCGTCGTGGGACGGCCCTTCGCCCAGGGTGGCGTCGCCGCGGATGAGGCCACAGAGGAACCCGGCCTGATAGTCGTGGGACTCCTTGGGCGGCTCGGCGAAGCGCCCGACGCCGAGCATGAGGTCGCCGATCGCCAGGGCCGGCTGGTGCGGCTTGGCCGGGCTCACATAGCGCCAGCCGCGGTCGGTGAGGAACCGGTGGTCGCCGCTGGAGACCAGCCGGGTGCCGTCGGCCAGGGTCACGCGGAAGGACTGTTTCGACGTCGACCAGTGGTCGAGGACGGTGGTCGGAACATAACGCCGGCAGGCCCCGGCATTCATCGTGCCCATGATGGCGTCGCCGGTGCGCAGGTCGGCGAGCGGCCGGGTCGTGCCGTCGGCCATCAGGATCGGGGTGTCACCGGCCAGGCAGTAGGCACAGGCGTGGGAGCAGCCGCGATAGGGATTGATCGTCCAGCTGAACGGCACCCGCGACTGCCCCGGGACCCGGTTGATCAGGCTCTTGGCCCGGATCTCGTAGAACGTCATGCCGGCGAAACCGGGGGTGTCGAAGGTGCGGACGGTAGCGCCGGGCAGCGCCAGCGGCAGGGGTGGAGCCGCCGGCGCTGCCCTGTCGAGGAGCGAGCCGCCGTCGGTGGGAGCCGACAGGTTGGACCATCGCATGGCGGAGATTCGAACACATGTTCTACGCCCGTGTCCAGTCACTGCGGGGAGTCGGCGCGGCGTCCTCGCGTACCCGAAAAAGCGCAAGCAAAAGGCCCGCGGTCAGAGACCGCGGGCCTGGCGCCGTTGAGGGTCAGTGCGAGTGCGAGGCCAGCTGCTTCCGGACGTCGTCCATGTCGAGCTTCTCGACCTGCTCGATCAGGTTCTCCAGGGCCGACTCGGGGAGCGCGCCGGGCTGGGAGAAGACGATGACGCCATCGCGGATGGCCATGATCGTCGGGATCGAGCGGATGTCGAACTTCGCGGCCAGCGCCTGCTGGTCTTCCGTGTCGACCTTGCCGAAGGTGATTTCCTCGTGCTTCTCCGAGGACCGCTGGTAGGTCGGGGCGAAGCGCACGCAGGGCCCGCACCAGCTGGCCCAGAAATCGACGAGGACGATTCCGTCCTTGCCGGTCACCTCGTCGAAGTTCTCAGCGGTCAACGCAACCGTCGCCATGATGTCTCCGTCCACGGGAAATTGGCTTTCGTGCGGTGAAACCCATTGTCCCCACTCGCCATTCCCGCCCCGGGGCGGTCTGACGCGTGGCCTGCGGCACGGTTTCGGGACTCGGTATTGGCGCAGGGCAACTCATCGTAACGGTAAGTAGGGAGAGCGCTCTCAGTTTTTGGGGAGGTGGTTCGGACCTCAACTCCGGCATATCGGGCCGTGCACGTGCAGGGGGCAGGTAGGCCCGTGAGTGACGGATCTTGCGAGAATAGATAACAAACTTAAATGTGATTCGCGTCACATGTGAGAGCTCTTCACATAGATACGCACGGTAAGGCAAACTCTTTCCCAACAGAGCGTGGGCGGCGGGTGCCGGGGAGGCCCCGCCGCTCATTGCGTCCGGGGTCAGGTGGCACCGCCCGAGGTGGGTAGCCTAACCGCCCATGATTGCTGGTGAGGACGAGTCCACCGAGGTCGGCGTCGGCCCGTGGGAGGGCGACTGGCCCGCCGGTGAGCGATACGACCCCGAGCTGCTGGCGCACGGCGACCGCCGCAACGTCGTCGACCGCTACCGCTACTGGAAGCGTGAGGCGGTCGTCGCCGATCTGGACACCCGCCGGCACGGCTTCCACGTCGCGATCGAGAACTGGCAGCACGACTTCAACATCGGCACCGTCGTCCGCAACGCCAACGCGTTCCTTGCCGCCGAGGTGCACATCGTCGGTCTGCGGAGGTGGAACCGGCGCGGCGCGATGGTCACCGATCGTTACCAACACATCCGGCACCACCCGACAATCGGTGAGTTCGCCGACTGGGCCGCCGAGCGTGATCTGCCGATCATCGGCATCGACAACCTGCCCGGCTCGAAGCCGATGGAGACGACGGTCCTGCCCCGGCGCTGCGTCCTGCTCTTCGGTCAGGAGGGTCCCGGGCTCTCGGCCACCGCGCGCGCCGCATGCTCGCAGTTGTTCTCGATCGCCCAGTACGGCTCGACCCGGTCGATCAACGCGGGCGTGGCCAGCGGCATCGCCATGCACGCCTGGATCCGCGCCCACGCGGGTCCCCCGCCGGAGTGAATTCCCGGGATGCGCCCGGGTTCTGCCGATCCGCTTGACGGGCGCCCCCCGGAGCCGCACGGTAGGGATGTGGGTGTCACGGTGAGTTGCCCCAGGTGCGGTGCGCAGGTCCGGAAGCCGGATCTGATGCACACCGGCTGGCGCTGCGACAACTGCGGCGAGGTCCCACCGTTCCACGTCGCCGAGCACATCAGCGCGGAGATCGTCGAGAGCGTGCTCAGGCGCCCGTCCGCCGAGCCGATCCCGTTCTGGTGCCCGTGGCCGCTGCCGTCCGGCTGGATGGTCACCGGCGTCGGGTGGGCGGGTGACGACCGGGTCGGCGTACGCGCGACCGCGCTCTCGTGCAGCGGCCCGGAGCCGCTCGGCGGCGGTCCGGCCGATGTGGTCCTGATCGCCGAGCAGCCGGGCGTCGGTCTCGGCACCCGGTTCGCCGGAATTTCCGGCATCGACCCCGGATACCTGATCGCCGAGGCATTGGCCGACCCCAGTGGACATCCGGGGCCGCACGCCAAGATCAAAGCGGCCGGCCACCCCACTCCACTGTGGTGCGTCAAGTCCCCGGAGGATCGAAGCGCTTACGTGAGTGAGGCGAAAGGAATGTGGCTCTATGCGGTAGCGTGGCCGGCAAGCGCGGGTTACTTTCTCGCCGAGCATGTCGTCCTGCACGACCTCAGCGAAGGGGTGCCGCCCGAGCTGGTGTACGGAGCGCCGTCTCCGTACCTGCATGGCAGAGCCTGATCGCGGGCGCTGACCTGCGGGAACGGAATCGGCTTTTCGGCCCCATTGTTCACACGGAGCGACGAAGCTGATACCGTCAGTGCTACCGGTGCTGACCGTCACCCCGCACCCACAGGAGAAGGCCCGCCATGATCAAGAAGGTTCTCACCTGGCTTGGTATCGCGTTCTTGATCTTTTTCATCGCCTTCAACCCGAACTCGGCGGCCGACGTGTTCTCCTCCCTCGGAGGGACCATCGCCGATATTGCCCGGGGCTTCGGCACGTTCTTCACGAACCTCGTCGCTTAGCATCACCACATGGGTCCTGGTGAGCCGCGCGAGCCGCACGACGAGGGTGCCCGGCGCCCTCCGGAGGACGACGACAGTTTCCTGTTCAATGATCCGGCGCTCGACGACGACGGCGAGTTCGCCCGTCCACGCCGCGCCTATTCGGACGGCCCCGGCTTCAATCCGGACGCGGGCTTCTCGCCCGACGCCGGCTACGCCACCGAGCAGGGCGAATACGAAGCGCCGGTGTTCACCGAGGAAGAGCTCGAGGGTCTAGGGCCCGAGGGTGGCACCGGCCCGCGCCGCGTGCTGCCCCTCGAGGACGAACCGACCACTCTGGTCGCTCGCTACCTCTTCCCGACCGAGCGCTACCGCGGCGAGTGGAAGCGGCACTGGATCCATCTCTCCACCCCGCTGCTGGTCGGCGCCGGCGCCACGATCGCGCTCGGCTACCTGGCCGGCTTCCTGACCCGGCAGAACATCAGCGGCCTGGTCACGGTGGCGGTGCTGATCTGGCTCGCGGTGATCGGCTGGGTCGCCTGGAAGGTCTTCGACTGGTACTTCGACCGGTTCATCCTGACCAACAAGCGGGTCATGGTGGTCAACGGGATAGTCACCCGCCGGGTCGCTATGATGCCCCTGCTCAGGGTCACCGACATGAAGTACGAGCAGTCCGCGCTCGGCCGCATGCTGAGCTACGGCACGTTCGTGCTCGAGTCGGCCGGTCAGGACCAGGCGCTGCGCGAGGTCAAACACCTGCCCAACCCCAACGAGCTCTACCTGCGCGTGGTGGAAGAGATGTACGAGCCGCAGGCGGTCGAGGCACGGCTGGGCAAGGACGGCGAAGGCGACGACGCCTGACCCCCGCTCCGAAGACCGGTGTCCGGAATCACGGCCGGGCGGGTAGCGCCCCACGGGTAGCGTTTTCTGGTGACCCGAATTGACCTGCACTGTCACTCCACCGCCAGCGACGGCACATTGACCCCCGCCGAGCTGGTGTGCGCCGGAGCAGCGGCGGGTCTCGACGTGATGGCGATCACCGATCACGACACCACCGGCGGCTGGGCTCCGGCCGCCGCGGCCCGCCCGGACGGTCTGCGGCTCGTACGCGGGGCCGAACTGTCGTGCCGGTGGCGCGGGCCGGGCATGGAGTGGCCGATCGCGTTACACCTGCTGGCGTACCTCTTCGACCCCGGCGAGCCGCTGCTCGCCGCCGACCTGGCCCGGCTCCGGCTCGACCGCGAGCAGCGCGCCGAGAAGATCGTCGACCGGCTGCGGGGCGACGGCGTGCCGATCACCTGGGACGAGGTCCGTGGCTACGCGGCCGGCGGGTCGGTCGGGCGGCCGCACATCGCGCAGGCACTGATCCGGGCCGGTCTGGTGCACACCACCAACGAGGCGTTCGCGTCGCGGTGGCTCGGCGCGCGCTACTTCGTACCCAAAGCCGACCTTGACGTCTTCGGGGCGGTGCGGGCCGTCCGAGCGGCGGGCGGGGTGCCGGTCTTCGCGCATCCACGCGCGACCGTGCGCGGGCGCGTCGTGCCCGACCAGCTGATCGCCGACCTGGCCGACGCCGGCCTCTTCGGACTCGAGGCCGACCACGAGGATCACTCGCCCGAGGAACGGGCCCACGTGCGGGCGCTGGCGAACGATCTCGGGCTGGTGGTCACCGGATCCTCCGACTTCCACGGTACGCACAAGACGGTCGCGCTCGGCGAGTTCACGACCGACCCGGCGGCCTTCGAAAAGATCGCTTCGGCGGCCACCGGCGTACCCGTGCTGGGGTGACTATCGCCGCACGGCCCTGCGCCGGACCGGCGCGGCGCCTACCTTGTCCGGGTGAATCTCAAGTTTTTCGGTGAGGTCTACGTGACCTTGCTGGTCATCGTCGATCCGCCGGGCATGGTCCCGGTGTTCCTCGCGCTGACCGGGACCATGCCACCCAAGGCCCGGATCAAGGCCGGCACCCAGGCGGTGCTGCTCGCGCTCGGAGTGATCGTCGGCTTCGCGGTGGCCGGGCAGACGCTGCTCGACTATCTGCACGTCAAGCTGCCGGCGCTGCAGGGCGCGGGCGGTCTGCTGCTGGTGTTGGTCGCGTTGCAGCTGCTCACCGGCAAGACCGACACGCCCGAGGAGCAGGGCGGCACCAGCAACGTCGCGCTGGTGCCGATCGGCACGCCGCTGCTCGCCGGACCGGGCGCGATCGTCGCCACCATGCTGTTCGTCCGGCGGGCCGACGGCTTCGCCGACTACACGCTCATCGGCATCGCGATCCTGCTGGTGATGCTGACCGTCTGGCTGGTGCTCCGCTTCTCCGGCGTGATCGTCGCGCTGCTCCGGCCGGCCGGCATCGAGGTGCTGACCCGCATCGCCGGCCTGCTGCTGGCAGCCATCGCGGTGCAGCTGATCGCCGACGCGGTCGCCGCCTTCGTGGAGCTTTACACCGCCGCGTCGTGAAATTCTTGTCGGAGGGTGCTGGCAGGATTGTCGCGTGGCCCTCAATCGAACCCGCGGCGCAGTGCCCGAGCAGCTGGGCTTCGCCGGCATGCCCGAACGGCTCTTCGTCTGCACGCCGAGCAAGCTGGGCACCTATATTGACTGCCCCCGGCGCTACCGGTTCTCCTACGTCGACCGCCCCACCCCGCCCAAGGGGCCGCCCTGGGCCCACAACTCGCTCGGCGCGAGCGTGCACACGGCGCTGAAAAACTGGTTCGCCCTGCCGGCCGAGCGCCGGGTGCCGGGCTCGCTGCCCACGCTGCTCAAGGCCACCTGGGTGCGCGAGGGCTACCGCGATGTCGAGCAGGAGCGGATCGCCTATCGGCAGGCCCTGCACTGGCTCGACACCTATGTGGCCACGCTCGATCCCGGCGAGGAGCCGCTCGGCGTCGAGCGGGTGGTCGCGACCAAGACCTCGGTGCTCGCCTTCAACGGCCGGGCCGACCGCATCGACTCGCGGCCCGGACCCGAGGGGCCCGAAGCCGTCATCGTCGACTACAAGACCGGCCGGTCGGGCCTCGACAAGGACGATGCGCGCGGCTCGCAGGCGCTCGCCCTCTATGCGTACGCCGCACAGAAGGTCTTCCGCCGGCCGTGCCACCGCGTCGAACTGCACCACCTGCCGACCGGCACGGTGGCCGCGCACGACCACACCGAGGAGTCACTGGCCCGGCAGGTGCGGCGGGCCGAGGAGACGGCGCACGACATCATGGCCGCGGAGAAGGCGGTCGCGGCCGGAGGCGACCCTGACGAGGCGTTCCCGGCCCAGCCGGGTGCGCTCTGCGGCTGGTGCGACTTCCGGCGGGTGTGCCCGGCGGCCGCTGACACGGCGGGCAAAGACTCGTGGGCCGCGGTCGAGCACCTGAGCCAAAACAGCGGCGGCCCGACCCAGGTCGGTTAGGGCGGCTCGCCCGGCT
>NZ_JBFBAD010000010.1:61470-148626 GCF_040682075.1 Actinoplanes sp. NPDC051411
TGGCGGCTCGCCCGGCTTGGCGGCTCGCCCGGCTTGGCGGCTCGCCCGGCTTGGCGGCTCGCCCGGCTTGGCGGCTCGCCCGGCTTGGCGGCTCGCCCGGCTTGGCGGCTCGGCTTGAGGGCGCTTAGGCCCGGCGGCGTTGGTGGGTCGGACTGCGCGAAGCGCGGGTCTGCTCGGGCGGGGCGGTTGCGGCTCGGCTTGAGCGCGCCTTGACCCTGCGGCGCTGGTTCGTCTGCTCGGGCTAGGCGGTTGCGGCTCGGTCGAGGGCGGCCCGGCGCAACGGGGAGACGCGGTATTGCTGGGGCAGCCGGCTGAGCACGGTGTTGAGCAGCAGGCGCATGCCCCGCACCGACAGGGCCGCGGTCAGGTCGGTGGCCGGCCAGCCGAGCCCGCCGTAGAGGCGGCGGGCCCAGGGCGGGAGCAGGCCGATCGCGGTCGCGGCCACCCCGGTGTAGGCCCAGCGCGGCGGCCCGACCGTCATGCCCAGGCGCACGGCCCGGTTGTGGAAGAAGTCGGGCATCGGCGGCACGGTCAGGAAGGCGGCCGTGTCGATGCCGTCGCGGGTCAGCGCGAGCTCGGGCTGCATCGACTCGTAGTAGGCCTCCACCTCGGCGACGCTCGCCGGGACCGTGGACGGGTCGAGCCCGGCCAGTTCGGCGGAGCGGGTCTGCTCGGCGTAGTAGGCGTCGGCCTCCTCCGGCGTCAGCGAGACCCCGGCCCGGGTGGCGGTGGTCAGGAACGACTCGATCTCGGCCACGTGGACCCAGCGGAGAAGGTCGGGTTCGTCGATGCGGAACTGCTCGCCCGTACGGGAATCGACCGCCGAGAGGCGGGAATGGAGCCTGCGCAGACGGCTGCCCGCTCTTTCCGCCTCCTCGGTCGTGCCGTAGATGACCGTGCTGACGTAGGTCGCGGTGCGCAGCAGGCGGCCCATCGGGTCGGTGCGGTAGCCGGAGTTCTGCGCGATGGCGGCGACCGCCCGCGGGTGCAGGGCCTGCAGATAGAGGGCGCGGATGCCGCCGAGGAAGAGAATCGGTTCCGCGTGCAGTTTCCAGGTGACCGAATCCGGTCCGAACAAGCCCACATCGGCGCTCATTCACCTAGCGTGCCACGTTTTTGAACCCGTTCAGAAGTGATGTGTTTATCAGTCGGCGGCCCGTCGCGCCTGGCAGGAGGGGCACAGGCCCCAGAACGTGACCTCGGCCTCGTCGACCTCGAAACCGTGGCTCTCGCTCGGGGTCAGGCAGGGCCGCTCGCCGACCACGCAGTCGACATCGGCGATCTCGCCGCAGCCGCGGCAGACGATGTGATGGTGGTTGTCACCGACGCGGGACTCGAAACGGGCCGGGCTGCCGGCCGGCTCGATGCGCCGGGCCAGGCCGGCCCGGGAGAGCGCGCCGAGGATGTCGTAGATCGCCTGGGTCGAGATCGAGTCGAGGCGGGACCGGACCCGGGTCGCGACGTCGTCGACCTCCAGATGGCCACCCTCGGCGAGGGCCTCCAGCACGGCGAGGCGCGGGCGGGTGACCCGCAGGCCGCGCTCACGCAGGAGTTCCTCACCGGTGGACATCGGTCCATGACAACACGGTTTTGGTGAAACCCCAACTGCCCGCCGGTCGCGGAGGCGGTTCCGGGAAGAATTTCGCAAGATCGGCGAGAACGGTGAACCGGAACGGTCAACCAGGTGTATCTCGCACTGGACATGTTTGCAGCGTCAGATAACTCTAAGCTGGCGGTCCCGTCCCCAACTGAGGAGGCCTCGTGTTCGACCAGATTAACGGCCTACCCGTGCATGTTCTCGTGCTGCACGCGGCCGTGGTCTTCGTCCCCCTGCTGGCCCTCGGCGCCATCGTCTACGCGGTCGTACCCCGCTGGCGGCTCCGCATCAACTGGGCCGTCGCGATCCTGGCGGTGATCACGCCGATCACCTGCTTCGTGACGAAGGAGTCGGGCGAGAAGCTGTATGACCGGCTGGTCGGAAGTGGCATGAAAGGCAAGCCCCTCGACGACCTGAACAAGCACATGAACTTCGGCACGCACACCTTCTGGTGGGTGCTCGCGCTCGGAGTCGTGACCCTGGTCATGCTGCTTCTGACCTGGGGCTCGCGCTCGCTGCCGATGATCGCGGGCGCGGCGGGGTCGGTCGTCATGGTCGTGCTGGCCGTGATCGCGGGCTACTACGTCTACCGCACCGGCGACTCGGGCGCCACGGTGGTCTGGAAAGGCTGAGACTCCGGTGGGCCGGCCGGCGCTCGGCCGGTCCGCCGGTCTTCGCCCGCGGCAGCTGTCGCGGGCTTTTTCGTGCGTTCGTGCGCTCGTCGTGCGCTCAGAAGATCACGCGAGCGCAGAGCAGGCACATCAGGATCAGCGCGATCGCTCCGGCGACCATTCCGATCCCGTACGTCACGGTCCGTGCCGACCCCTCGGCGTCGTCGAGGGCGTCCATGTTCTGAGGCGGCAGCGCGCGCGGCGGGGGCGGCTGCGCGATCGTCGGTGGACGCCATTGCGGGGACGGCGGGCTCTGCCGGGGGGGACCCTGATAGGCATGGCCGGGAGCCGGTTGGCCGGCCGCTTTCCGTGCCGCGTCCGGCGTGGGGGAGTCGGGGTCCGGCCGCTGCCAGTAGGCGTTGTCGTCCGGCACGCCGTTCGGGGAGCTCACGTTCACCGACGGTACAGCGGGAGGGGGACGACGGCCGCAACGGTGCGGGCTTACCCTCTAGCCGTGGACATCCTGGACGAACCCGAGCGCGACCACGACGCCGAGCGCGAGGTCGACTTCGACTCGGAAGAGGCGGCGCTGCTGCCCGACCAGACCCGCGACGACACCGAGCGGGGCTGGGGCGAGCGCGACTTCTCCAACGACGATCGCCTCCTCGACGATCGGCCGCCGCACTGGGGCTGATCCCCCGAGCCGCCGGCCGGCCTTCCTGCCCAGCCCTCGGCCCGGCTCCTGCTCAACCTTGGCCCGGCTTCCTGCTCAGCTTTCGAGCCGGCTCCTTGGCCGGCGCTCGGCACGGCCTCGTGGTCGGTCCTCGGTCGGGACTTCTGGCCGGTCCGTCCTTCGCGCAGTCCGCTCAGTCGGGGCGGATCACGATGGCGAAGCCCTGCCTTGACGTCGCCACGGCTTGACTGGCCTCCCGCGGCGTCAAGGCCAGCAGCAGCCCGCCGGTCGCCGGGTCGTTGACGCCGGTCACCCGGAGCACGAGCGCCGAGCCGGCCACCGCGGTCGGGCGGCCACCCGCGTCGTCGATTCGCAGCAGATCGACCCGGTTGCCCGGCCGGACCAGTCCCAGCGCAGTGGGATCGGCCAGGCGGATCGGGACGCCCACGCTCCCCGCCGGAACGGCCGGGATCTCCGCGCCGTCGCCTGCTCGGGCCGCGTCGTCACCGGCTCGGGCCGGGCCGGTGTCGCCCGACGTCGCCGCGTCATTGTCCGCGGCCTTGTCCGCGGCCTTGTTCGCGGCCTTGTCCGCTCCGGCCGTGGCCGGCCCCTTGGTCGCGCCTGACCCCGCCGGCGCGACGGCGCCGGCGTCGCAGGACTCTTTCGGTGGTGACCACAGCACCGCGGCGGCGGTGGCCAGCAGGGCCGCGACCGCCGCGAGGCGGAGCAGCGTGCCGCGGCCCGGCCGGCGCCAGCGCACGGGATCCAGGCGCCCGTCGCCGCGGGGGCGGCGTGTGGACCCGTGCGCGGCCGGCTGGGCAGCATCTCGGCGGGAGTAACCGTTCCTGCCCATCGTGGGTGCCCTCCCGTCGCCGCGGCGCCGTGGTCGGGCGCCGGAATGGGACGTTAGGCCGAATCGAAGATCGCTCGCTCCGGCCCTGTGGACAACCGGACGCCTGTGGATAACCGCAGGTGGAGCCCCATCAGTGTGATATGCGCGCATGCGTTGACGTGCTCTCGGCGTCCCACTCCGTCGGGGATGGGATCGACCTGACTGGGCTACTCAGACTCGCGAAGAGCCCAAGGCCCGCACTCAAGCGATCAACGAGCTCGGCGCTGCCCGCCACACCATCGTGCTGACGAGCTCTTCCCCTACTGACCCCGCCCGTGATGGGAGGGGAGGAGTAGAGCACCCGGGTCTGACACTTTCGGGTCCGTCGTCCACCGGCGGGAAAACGAAACGCGCCAGACCGCTTGGGCGGGCTGGCGCGTGCGCTGGAAAGGAGCGGTCAGGAAGCGGCCGCGGCTTTCGTCGTGGTCGGCGCGGAAGAGGTGCTCGACTTCGTCGCTGTGGACGGGGAAGAAGACGATGAGGTCGAGGACGACGACGAGGAGTCGCTCGAGGACGAGGACGACGACTCGGACTTGGCGGGGGTCGGGGACTCGGAGGCGCCCGGCTTGTCGGCGCTGACGGCACCGGCGCGGGAGTCGTTGCGGTAGAAGCCCGACCCCTTGAAGACGATGCCGACCGAGTTGAAGACCTTGCGGAGCTTGCCGCTGCAGCTCGGGCACTCGGTCAGGGCCGGGTCGGAGAAGGACTGGACGGCCTCGAGCTGGTGCCCGCACTCGGTGCAGGCGTACTGGTAGGTGGGCACGGCTCCTCCGGATCTTTACGGCAACTGGCACTCGCCAAGTCCGAGTGCCAATGGTGCGTCATCGGAGGTCATTTCGTCCACTCCACGCCCCGGCTGAGGGGAGCGCCACGAATCCGTGCCGCGCCGTGATCACCCCGTTGACCGGGCGGTCATGTGGTTCGGCGGGGACGATCTCGAGTAATTCGTCGTCGTGGAGGAGGGCGACGGCCGGGGCGGACGCCCGGGTGAGGGCGCGGTCGTAGGAGCCGCCGCCTCGGCCCATGCGGCGGCCGGACCGGTCGACGGCCAGGGCGGGGACCAGGATCAGGTCGACCGTGGCGAGGGCTTCGACGCCGAGCCGGGGGCCGATGGGTTCCGAGAGGCCGCGCGGGCCGGGGACCAGGTCGCCGGTGAACTCGGCCCAGTCGAGGTCGTTGTCGGATCGGAGCACCGGCAGCAGGACGCGGGCGCCGGTGGTGAGCAGCGCGACCGGGAGGTCGGGGCCACCGGGCTCGGGGCCGACCGGGGCGTAGGCGGCGATGGTGGACGGGTGCTCACGGCGTACGAAAGAAAGGGTTTGATCTTGAAGTTGAAGGGCGCGGGTGCGGCGCTCGGCGGCGGGCAGAAGACGCCGGGCGGTGAGCAATCGGCTGCGGAGCGCGAGCTTGGCTGCCCGAGATTTTTCCGCTTCAGCGGTTAAATCCGACATGCAACACCCCCTTTTGAAAACCGGCAAACGGTGCACACTATGTCAGCATCGCTCCAAAGAGGGCCACTCCCAGGAGGATGCGTGACGCTACGTGGCCGGCTCACCACCGCCTTCCTGGTGGTCGTGCTCGGTCCGGTCCTGCTCGGGTCCATCTTCGTCGCGCTGACGGTCGCCACGGTGAGCCGGGACCGGACGGCCGAGCGACTCGATCAAGCCGCGACGACGGTCCGCACCGCGGTCGGCGCGGTCTGCCGCCAACTGCAGGCGACCGCCGACGCGGTCGCGGTGGTGCCCGACGAGGATCGCTCACCGGTAGCGGCACAGCTCATCACCCGCGGTCTCGCCACCGGCATCCGCATCACCGACAGTCCGCACCGTGACCAGACGCTGGGTGACGAGGATACGAAGGGCTGGCAGGACTGCGCGGAGCCCCAGGGCGGTTCCGCCGAGGCGGTGACCGCGGTCGCGACCTCGGGCGATCTGAAGGTGACGGCGGCCCAGCGGATCGACTCCGGCTTCCTCGACCGGCTGGCGAGCACCGCCGGAGCCCAGGTCGCCATCACCGTGAGCGACACCCCCAAGGGGTCCCACACGCGCCGGCTGAGCGCGGGGCCGGGCTCTCCGCTGCCGCTCACGCTCACCGTCGCTCCCGGCAAACCCAGCTTCCTGTACGCGCTGCTGACCGCTCTCGTCCTGTCGGCAGCGGTCGCCGCCGTGCTCGTCGCCCGCTGGCTCGCCCACTCGACCACCCGGCCGCTCGGTGACCTGGCCGGAGCCGCCGACCGGGTCGCCAACGGTGACCTCGACACCCGCGTGCCGATCCTGCGACCCGACGAGCTCGGGCGCCTGGCCGGCACCTTCAACCGGATGACCCGCGAGCTGCAGGCCTACGTGCAGGCGCTGACCGCGAGCCGCGACCAGCTGCGCGGCCACCTGGCGATCCTCGGCGAGACGCTGTCCAGCACCCACGACCTGCACCGGATCCTCCAGGTGATCCTGCGCACCGCCCAGGCCGCGACCGGCGCCCGGGCCGGGCTGGTGCTGCTGACCGACCCGGGCGGCACCCAGCTGGTCGCCCAGTGCGGGATCGGCCTGACCGGCGACTGGGACCTCTCCGACGACGAGCTGCGGACCCGCCGGCTGCCGGTCGGCTCGGGGGTGCTCGGATCGGTGGCGGCCGGCCGCGAGGCCCGGCGGGGATTCGGGGCGATCGCGGCGGCCGAGCCGCCCTGCCGGACGTACGTCGCGGTGCCGATCTGCGCCCCGGCCGGAGCCGAAGACCCGCTGATGCCGGAGGAACATCCGCTGCCCGCGACCTTCGGCGTGCTCGCGCTCTACGACCGGGTCGGCGGCGGCCCGTTCGACGACGCCGACCTGCAGACCCTGCGCACGTTCGCCGGGCAGGCCGGGGTCGCCGTGCACAACGTCCGGATCCACGAGGAGGCGCAGCGGCTTTCGCTGACCGACCCGCTGACCGGCCTGTGGAATTACCGTTACCTCCGGGAGTCGTTGCGCCGGGAGGTGGAGCGGGCGAGCCGGTTCGGCCGGACGCTCACCGTGCTGGTCCTCGACATCGACCACTTCAAGGACGTGAACGACACGTACGGGCACGCGGCGGGCGACACCGTGCTGGTCGAGTTCGCCCGGCGGATCCGGGTCGGGCTGCGCGAGGTCGACGTGGCGTTCCGGCAGGGTGGGGAGGAGTTCGTGGTGTTGCTGCCGGAGACCGACGCGTACGGCGGGATGATCGTCGCCGAACGGCTCGGGGAGGCGGTGCGCGGCGAGCCCGTACGGGTGGAAAACCGGGAGACCGTGGAGATCGCGATCAGCGTCTCGATCGGGGTCGCGGTCTATCCCGAGCACGGCAACACGGCCCAGCAGGTGGTCGACGCGGCGGACGACGCCCTGTACGCGGCCAAGAAGGCGGGACGCGACACGTACCGGTTGGCCGAGGCCCGTCCCGGGACCAGCACTGTGATCAAGTCGTCGGTTTCCCAAGCCGTACCGGACGGGCATTTCGATCCCGCCTCGTCCGCCACCGGAGGGCCGCAACCGCCGCGACAGGCTCGCGGCCGATAGTCTCGCGGCATATCCGGGCACGAATCGAGGGAAGGTGCGTAGACCTCAATGACCACGAACGCGAATGCGACCGGCCGCCGAGCGGTCAAGGCCGTCATCCCCGCGGCCGGTCTGGCGACCCGGTTCCTGCCCGCCACGAAGGCGGTGCCCAAGGAGTTGCTGCCGGTGGTCGACCGCCCGGTGCTGCAATACATCGTGGAGGAGGCCGCGGCGGCCGGCATCACCGACGTGCTGCTGGTGACCGGCCGGGGCAAGACCTCCATGGTCGACCACTTCGACCGGCGGCCCGACGTCGAGGCCCGGCTGGAGGAGAAGGGCGACCTCGAACGGCTCGCGGCCGTACGCCGGACGAGCGAACTCGCCGACATCTACACCTGCCGGCAGGGCGAGCCGCTCGGCCTCGGGCACGCGGTCGGCACCGCCGCCTCGCACATCGGCGACAACGCGTTCGCGGTGCTCCTCGGCGACGAGTTCGTCGAGGAGGACAAGCCGCTCCTGCCCGACATGCTCGACCTGCAGGCCCGCACCGGCGGCATCGTGCTGGCGTTCATGGAGGTCAAGCCGGAGGAGACCTCGCGCTACGGCATCGCGGTGGTCGAGCCCTCCGACGAGGGCGACGACATCGTCAAGGTGACCGGCCTGGTCGAGAAGCCCTCGCCGGAGGAAGCGCCGAGCAACCTGGCCGTGCTCGGGCGCTACATCCTGCCGGCGACCATCTTCGAGGCGATCGACGGCACCAAGCCCGGCTCGGGCGGCGAGATCCAGCTGACCGACGCGATGGCCCAGCTGCTGGCCGACGGCACCCCGGTGCACGGCATCATCTACCGCGGCCACCGCTTCGACACCGGCATGCCCCTGGGCTACCTGCAGGCGGTCGTGACACTGGCCGCTCGACGGGCCGACCTGGGCGAAGAGTTCCGGAGCTGGCTCGGCGAGTTCGTCGCCGGCGGTGCGAAGGGATGACGGCGACGGCCGATGCCGAGGCGGCCGCCAACGAGCTGATGCCTCTCGCCGAATACCTGGGCAGCGTGCTGCGCAGGTTGCGGGCGCTGCCTCCGCTCGACCTCGACCTCACCCAGGCCCACGGCAACGTCCTCGCCGTGGACGTGCTCGCGCCGCACCCGTACCCCGCCTTCGACCAGGCCGCGATCGACGGATACGCGGCCCGGTGGGAAGACCTGGCATCGGCCGGCCGGCTCGGTTCGCACCCGTCCTTCGGCAAGTTCGAGGGCAGCGGCCGCCCGGTCCGGCTCAACGTGGTCGGCGACCTCGGCGCGGCCAGCTGGCGTCCCGTACGGCTCACCCCGGGCACCTGCTTCTCGGTGGCCGCCGGCGCGCCGCTGCCGATCGGCGCCGACGTGGTCGTCCCGGTGCACTGGACCGACCAGGGCATGGCCGCGGTCGAGATCCTGCACGCGCCCAAACGCGGCTCGGGCGTACGCCGGGCCGGCGACGAACTGGCGGTCGGGCAGGTGCTCGCCCCGGCCGGCACGTACGTCACCCCGGCCATGGTCGCGACGTTCGCCGCGTCCGGGATCGGCCACGTCGTGGTGCGGCCCAGCCCGCGCGTCGTCGTCGTGGCCACCGGCGACGAACTGGTCGACGTCGGCCGGCCCAGCCAGCCCGGCCAGGTGGTCGACGCCAACTCGCACGCGCTGACCGCCGCCGCGGTCGAAGCCGGCGCACTCGCGTACCGGATCGGTATCTGTGACGACGACCCGGAGGGTCTTCGCGGCCTGCTCGAAGATCAGACCCTGCGGGCCGACCTGATCATCACGACCGGCGGCACCGGCACCGGGCCCGGCGACATGCTCCGCCGGGTGCTGTCGCGCCGCGACCCCGGCCGCGGCGCGGTCGAGTTCACCGACGTCGCCCTCTGCCCGGGCGCCACCCTCGGCTTCGGCACGGTCGGCGCCGAAGAAGTGCCGGTCGTCTGCCTGCCCGGCGAGCCCGGCGCCGCCCTGATCGGCTTCGAAGTGCTGGCCCGCCCGGTCATCCAGCTGCTGGCCGGGGCCGAACCGGTGTTCCGCCCCAGCGTCAAGGCCCACCTGCTGGAGACCGTCTCGTCGCCCGGCGGCCTGCGCGAGTTCCGCCCCGCCCACGTCGCGGAACGGCGCGGCGGGGGTTACACCGTGCAGCCCCTCGCCGGTGGGCCGTACACTCTTTCCGGCCTGGCCGAGGCCAACGGACTGCTGGTGCTCGGCGAGCGGGTCACCACGGCGGCAGCGGGCTCGACCGTGGACGTGTTACTCCTCGACCGGAGGCGATGAATGGGGTCCACGCCGGGCTGGCCAGCCGTCCTGGCGGACGGGCCGGTCGTGCTGCGGCCCTACAGACGCGGCGACGCCAAGGTGTGGTCCGAAGTGCGCATCGCCAACCAGCAGTGGCTGGCGCCGTGGGAGTCGTCGCCGCCTGGGCCGTGGGCCGAGATGAACTCGACCCGCGCCTACGCGTACGTCTATGCCGACATGAGACGCGCCGCGAGGCGCGGTGACAGCATGCCCTTCGCGGTCTGCCTGCGGGAAACCGACGGCAGCGAGCGGCTGGTCGGGCACATCAACCTGGGCAACATCGTGCGGCGGGCGTTCTCGTCCGCCTACGCCGGCTACTGGGTCGACTACCGGGTGGCCGGCCGGGGAGTCATCCCGACCGCGCTGGCGCTCGCGGTCGACCACGCGTTCGGGCCGGGCGGCCTGCACCGCATCGAGGTCAACATCCGCCCGGAGAACAAGCCGTCCCGCCGCGTCGTCGAGAAGCTGGGCTTCCGCGAAGAGGCCTACCACCAGCGCTACATGCACATCGACGGCAGCTGGCGCGACCACCTGGGCTACGCGCTGACCAGCGAGGAGATCGCGGCCGAAGGCGGTCTGCTGGCCCGCTGGCGCCGCGTGCGGGCTTGACCCGCTCACGTTTTTATGATCGTCGTACCGCCACGCCCGGCGCGGCGTAACGATTTCCGCAGCTCCCGCCCTTAGCCTCGGGTTGAAACGCGACCTGCGGCGTGCCCTTGCACAGCCGCTTCGAAGCTGACGGGAGGGGTGAGGGTGCCGACCTCGGTGCTCCTCGCCGTCCTCGCCGCGGCCGGTCTGCTCGCCCTCGCACCAGCGCTCGTGCGCCGGTACGACGCGACCGAGCGGCTCGCCGCGGAGCGGGCGTCGTCGACGGCACGGGTGCTGCAGCGCCGCCGCCGTCGCCGCACCGTGCCCGGACGCCGTCCGATCAACCCCGGGCGCCAGGTGACGGTTACGGTACCCGCCCCATCGGGTGATCCCACCGGGCGCCCCCAGCGCCGCCTACGCCTGGTCACCGGACGTCGCCCGGCCCGCCGCTCACCCCCGCGGCGACACACTCCCGCGGTCGTCCGCCGGCGCCGGGTCTTCGCCGCGCTGCTCCTGCTCAACATCATCGAACTGATCGGCGTGCTGGCGGTCGGGCCGGGCTTCTGGATCGGCTTCGCGGTGACCGGCTCACTGCTCGGGGCGTACCTGGTGCACCTGCGCAACCGGGCGCTGACCGACCGGCACCGGCGCCGGATCGAAGCCCGCGAGGCCGCCTGGCTGGCCGCCCGGCAGGCCGAAGTGCGGCGGGAACAGGCCCGGCGGGCAGCGGCCCGGCGGGAGGCGCAAAGGCGCCTGGCGGCGCAGAAAGAGGCCGTACGCCGCGCGGCGATGGGCCTCGACCGCGACCCGTCCGACCTGCCGGCCGTGGCGAATGGCGGCTCGGTGTCCTACCGGCGCCGGGGCGGCGGCCTGCGCGGACGGCCGTACGAGGCCGGGGGCCGTCACCACACGGCGTGATGAGGTGGGCCGGTTCGCGGTGTTCGGCCGTGACCTGTTAGCCTTTGATGGCACCAAGGGGCTGTGGCGCAGACTGGTAGCGCACCTCGTTCGCATCGAGGGGGTCAGGGGTTCAAATCCCCTCAGCTCCACGCAACGGCGGCGGCCTGTGTTCGCGGAAAGCGCGAACCGGGCCGTTACGTATATCTGCTCCGGGGGCCGAGCCCCCGGAGGCCCTGCGGGGCGGTGGTTGCGCTCGAATCTGTGGTTGCGGTTGGCGTATCGCCACGGCCTTGCTGATCCGGGTCCTGCTGTCTGCGTGCAGGAATTCGTCTCTCCGTATTGGGCTGGGCTTGTCCACGATTTCGAGACCGGGCTTAGGGCTGTGGGCTGGGGTGAGTGAGGGGTCCTGGGAACGTTCCGGGGTGGGGTGCGGATTGTTCAGGGTCGATTCATGTGGGGGTTGGAATCGGCCGCGAAGGTCCGGGGATGTCGAGACTCCGGGTTGTGGGCGCTGCCCTCTTAGCCGTTCCTAGTGTGTTGGTGACGTGTGCCGTGTTTGCCGGGCCGGCGGCCGCGGCTGATCCGGCGGGCTATCAGAACGTGCGGATCAATGAGGTCACGTCGGCGGGGGACGACACCGTTGAGCTGTACAACACGGGGGCCGGCCCGGTCAGCCTCGCCGGGTGGAAGATGGCGGACGACTCGTTCAGCCCGCAGAGCTTCAGCCCGTCGGCGAGCAGCATCGCGGCGGGTGGGTTCGTCACCTTCGACTCGCCCAAGGGGCTGGGCGACGCGGACAGCCTGGTTGTCTACACCGCCGACGGCACGGTCGTGGACCGTGTCGACTGGGCCACGAACAAAGCCAAGCCGGCGATGGCGCGCTGCGGCGGCGACGGCCTCGGATCGTGGGTGATCGCCACCGCGTCGGCCACGTTCGGCCGGGCCAACGCCGGCGGCTGCCCGGCCGCGATTCCCGGCGCGAGCAAGGTACGCGTCAACGAGGTCACCTCGGCCGACAGTGACACCGTCGAGCTCTACAACGGCGGGACCTCGGCGGTCAGCGTCAGCTCGTGGAAGTTCGTCGACGGCGACACGTCGCACAGCGCGACCAAGCTGCCCTCGCCGAGCCCGGGCAGCGTCCCGGCCGGCGGCTACGCCACGTTCGACTCCTCGATCGGGCTGGGCGACTCCGACTCGCTCTTCCTGCTCGACGGCAGCGGCAACACGATCGACTCGGTCACCTGGCCGGTGGACGGTGCGAAGCCGTCGTACCAGCGCTGCGGGAGTTTCTCGACGTCCGCTACGGCCACGTTGGGGACGTCCAACTCCTGCACCGGTGGCACCACGCCGCCGCCGGGTGGTGTCCTCAGCGGCGGGGGCGGCTCGCTGACCAGTGGCTGCGAGCCGGAGGCGCCGAGTGGCAGCGGCTCCGCGCCAAGCGGCACGCAGGCCTGGCCCGGTGGCGAGAACGTCGCGATCGTGGACAACGTGTGCGCGTTCCAGACCTCGACCGGGCCGGAAGGGCGCGACGTCAGCGGTTTGGCGTTCGATCCGGGCAACGCCGCGACGCTGTGGGCGGTCAAGAACAAGAACTGGCTGTTCAAGCTGGTCAAGAGCAACGGCAAGTGGGTCCCGGACGCCTCGTGGAGCTCGTCCGGCAAGCAGACCCGTTTCGTCACCGGCTCCGGCGAGCCGGACTCCGAGGGCATCACGGTCGGCGGCAACGGGCACCTCTACGTGACCTCCGAGCGCGACAACGCGAACAACTCGGCGCCCAAGGACACGATCATGGAGTTTGACCCGGCGGCCACCGGCACGACGCTCACCCCGGTGCGCCAGTGGGATATGACCTCGCAGTTCCCGCAGCTCAACACCGGCGACAAGGACGATGCCAACCTCGGCTTCGAGGGCGTCGCCTATGTGCCCGACAGCTGGCTGACCGCGAACGGCTGGGTCGACCCTCTCACCCACGCGGCGTACGACCCGGCGAACTACCCGAAGCACGGCTCGGGCCTGTTCTTCGCGGGCCTCGAGTTCGACGGCACGCTTCGCGTCTACGGCCTCGACACCGACGGGTCTCTGATCACCTTCGGCAGTATCGCCACCGGTGAGGCCTCGGTGATGGACGTCGCGTACGACGCCGGGACCCAGCGCGTGATCGCTACCTGCGACAACACGTGCGGTGAGACCCACACGCTGATGAAGGTGAACGCGAGCGGGGCCATCGTCCCCGACATCACCTACACCAACCCCACCGTCATGCCGGCCGACAACCTGGAGGGCTTCGCGCTGGCACCGACGTGCGTCAGCGGCTGGCGTGAGGCGGTGTGGTCGGACGACGGCATCTATGGCAGCGGGAGCGGCAGCGCGGGCAGCGGCCACGCGTTGTACAGCGGCACCTTCCCCTGCTGAGGAGCCGGGCCAGGACGACCGTGGCGTCTGGGATGCCACGGTCGTCGTGGCTGGTGGTCAGCTGATCAGGACCGCACGCGTTTCCGATACGGGGCGTCCACATCGGAACCCGGCGTCCGGGTGGATTGTGGCGGTTTGCCGACCGGGAGCGAAAGGGCCGCGAAACCGGTCGAGACATCGACGGTGGCCGACGCGTGGCCGGGCCGGAAATCGCAGGTTACCTGCGCAAATAAGGGCGCGCCCCGATCGCCAGCCACGGGGGAAGCGGGCGATAGGGGCGCGCAAGATGAAGCTTAACGACCTCCGATGACCGACACAACGGGTGACCTCATCCAGTTTGCCGCCCTGATCACGCCATCCGGTATAAAGTGGACATATTTGGGCAATACCCTATTAGGTAGTACTTTTGGCTACACGAAAAGCATTCGCTTTGCTGCCGGGCGGCGGTCCGAAATGCGACACCAAACAATCCGCCGAAATAGCGTAACCTCGGCGCGCGAACCATTTCTCCGCAGCTCAGAGCGATCTCTTTTCGGCGACTCAGATGCATGCCCATCTGGTCAAACGCGAGCACTCATCATTTCGGCTGGTTTCCCGGCCGCGATCATCCGTCACCCGCGGGAGTGAGCGCCTGCGCGTTGGTAAAAGAAGTTCTTAAGCTCGCCGCGTGACTTCGCAGCAGCCTGAGAACTCGACCTCCGTCGACACCGAGATCCCCGACACCGAGGTGATCGCCGTGCCGGCGCCGGCGCCGGTGTTCGTGGACAGCACCGGGCGGCGCAGCCGGTTGCTGCGGCGGCTCGCGTACGCGTTCGGTGTGATCGTCATGATCTACGGCGGCCTGATCGCGGTCAGCCTGGCCGGCGGCCCGGTCCGCTCGAGCGCCGTCCTGCCGCTGCCCGGCCTCGACCTCGACCCGAAGGAGAGCAAGCCGCCGGCCCCGCCCAGCCCGAGTCCGACCCCGTCGATCAAGTCGTTGTTCGTGACCGAGGCGCTGCCCCGGCGCACCGCGACCCGGCAGGCCTCGTCGTCCCGGGTCGAGTCGACGACCGTCACCAAGAAGCCCACGGCCAAGGCGACGCCGACGAAGACGCCCACGCCGAGCGGGACCACCACCCACCCGGTGGAGTCGACGACCACGCCGGCCCCGTCGGCCAGCTCGTCGACGCCGGCGACCGGCACCACCACGGCACCGCCGACCATCCCCCCGGCCCCGCCCGCCGAGGGCACGGGAACCGGCGGTCAGGGCGGCGGTTCGACCGGGACCGGCGGCCAGGGCGGCGGTTCGACCGGGACTGGCGGTCAGGGCGGCGGTTCGACCGGGACTGGCGGTCAGGGCGGCGGTTCCACCGGGACCGGTGGTCAGGGCGGCGGTTCCACCGGGACCGGTGGTCAGGGCGGCGGCTCGACCGGGACCGGCGGCCAGGGCGGCGGCTCCATCGTCTCCGGCTCCGGCGACGGAGATTCCGGCCCGACCGGCGACGGCAGCGGCGACAGCACCGACAGCGGATCGGCTGGTGGGCCGGCCGGCCAGGGCACCGCGAGCCCCCGCGCTTCCTCACGGGCCGGCGCGTGACCAGCGCCAACCCACCGGAACAGAACCCGGAGATCACCGCCCCGGTCCCGGCGACCCCCGCGAAGCCGGCCGGCCGCGGGCCCCGCAAGCCGGTCCGGCTGATCCCCCGCCCGCGGGCCGCACTCGGCGTCCTGCTGCTGGTGCTCTTCGTCGGCGTGCTGGTCGTCCAGGCCTACATCAACTCCGAGTTCACGAGCGACCACCTCGACTCGGAGGTCGGCGACCAGAGCCACGTGCCACCGGCCGTCCGCCACGGCGGACCGGTGCTCAACACCACCGGCGGCCAGGAGAGCACCAGCCGGATGCCACCCCGGACGATCGCCCTGACCTTCGACGACGGCCCCGACCCGACGTGGACGCCCCAGGTGCTGAAGGTGCTGCGGGAATATCACGTCGTCGGCACCTTTTTCGTCATCGGCTCCGAGGTCGCCCGCCATCCCAAGCTGGCCAAACGGCTCACCGACGCCGGCAACGAACTCGGGGTGCACACCTTCACCCACCCCAACCTGCAGCGCATCGCGCCCTGGCGGCGCACGCTCGAGATCAACCAGACCCAGAACGTGATCGCCCGGGCCACCGGGGTGCACACCAACCTGGTCCGCTTCCCCTACTCGTCGAAGACCGAAGCGGTCGACGACATCAACTGGAAGATGGTCAAGGACGTCGGCAAGCAGGGCTACCTGATGGTGGTCAACGACACCGACAGCGAGGACTGGCAGCGGCCGGGCGTACCGCAGATCGTTCGCAACGCGCTGCCCGACCACGAAAGCCCCGCCGTCGTGCTGTTCCACGACGCCGGTGGCGACCGGTCCGAGACGGTGGCCGCCCTGCGGCGCTACATCCCGCTGATGCAGTCCCGCGGCTACCGCTTCACGACCGTCACCGGCGGCCTCAACCACGGCATCGACCTGCACAACCAGCAGATCATCGAACGGAACAAGACGGCCAAGGTCAAGGCTCCGCTGGTGCCCCGGCTGCCGGAAAACCCGGCCGCCGCCCGGGGCGACATCTGGCGCGGGGCCGCGGTCATCTGGACCGTACGCATCGCCGACGGGCTCGTCTGGACGGTCGCCGGCCTGTTCCTGATCGTCGGGTCCCTGACCATCGCGCGTACGGTCCTGTTGTTGCTGCTCGCCAGCCGGCACGCCCGGCAGAGGCGCAAGAAGACGTGGTCCTGGGGCCCACCCGTCACCGAACCCGTGTCGGTGATCGTGCCCGCCTTCAACGAGAAGGAGGGCATCGAGGCGGCCGTGCGCTCGCTCGCCGGCGGCGACTACCCCGCGATCGAGGTCGTGGTGGTCGACGACGGTTCGACCGACGGCACGGCCGCCCTGGTGGAGGCGTTGGCGCTGCCCAACGTACGGGTCGTGCGGGTGCCCAACGGCGGCAAGTCGAACGCGCTGAACACCGGGGTGGCGCTCGCCCGCAGCGAACTGATCGTCACGGTCGACGGCGACACCATCTTCGAGAAGGACTCGATCCGGATGCTGGTGCAGGCGTTCGCCGACCCGAAGGTCGGGGCGGTGGCCGGCAACGTCAAGGTCGGCAACCGGCAGAAGATGGTCGCCGTCTGGCAGCACATCGAATACGTGATCGGCTTCAACCTCGACCGCCGGCTCTACGAGGTGCTCGGCTGCATGCCGACCGTGCCGGGGGCGATCGGCGCGTTCCGCCGCGAGGCGCTGGCCCAGGTCGGCGGGATCAGCGACGAGACGCTGGCCGAGGACACCGACGTGACCATGGCGCTGTGCCGGGCCGGCTGGAAGGTCGTCTACGAGGAGCGGGCCCGGGCGTGGACCGAGGCGCCGGCCACCCTCGAGCAGCTCTACAAGCAGCGCTACCGGTGGAGCTACGGCACCATGCAGGCGATGTGGAAGCACCGCCGGTCGCTGTTCGACCGGGGGCCGTCGGGCCGGTTCGGCCGGGTCGGGCTGCCGTTCCTGGCCCTGTTCGGGATCGCGCTGCCGCTGCTCGCGCCGGTGGTCGACATCCTGCTCGTCTACGGGCTGGTCTTCTGGGAGCTCAAGGAGACCGTGACCGCCTGGCTGGGCATGCTGGCCCTGCAGTTGTTCACGGCCGCGGTGGCGTTCCGCTTCGACCGGGAGTCGCTGCTCCCGCTCTGGCGGCTGCCACTGCAGCAGTTCGCCTACCGGCAGCTGATGTATCTGGTGCTGCTGCAGTCGGCGACCACGGCCCTGACCGGCGGACGGCTGCGGTGGCACAAGCTGCACCGGGCCGGGCTCATACCGCGTACGGTCGGGGACCCATCCGCCGGACCGGCGGTCGCCGCACCCGGCGTGGCGACGATGAAGACCGCGCGGGCGTTGCCGGCTCAGGCGCTCGCCCCCGAGATCGACACCTGGCCGCCCACGCGTGACCAGGTCAGAGTGACCGTGCAGCACCCGGCCTCGGGGCGGGCGTCGGCCCGGCCCGCCGTGCCCGTCCAGCCACGGTTCGGAGAGGAAGACGACTTCCCGTCGGCCGGCTCGCCCCCGTCCGGCGGCTCCGGCCCGGCCTACACCGGGTGATGTTCCGGCCCGCGCCCGATCGATCTGCAGCCGGTCGGGCGCGGGCCGGGATTGTGAGAAAAGTCTGTTTGGCTACTTTCGCGTGATACTCCTGAGGCAAGCCCTGGAGGTGGCGCAATGAAGGCACCCCTGCCCGACAATGAGACCGACCGGCTGGCCGCGCTCTACGCGCTCGACATTCTCGACAGCCCGGCCGAGCAGGATTTCGACGACATCGTGAAACTCGCGTCCACCGTCTGCGGGTCACCGATGTCCCTGGTCAGCCTCCTCGACTCGGACCGGCAATGGTTCAAGGCCCGGATCGGCACCGATCTGACCGAAACCGACCGGAACATGTCGTTCTGCGCCCACGCCGTGCTCGGCCGCGACCTGCTCGTCGTGTCCGACGCGACCAAGGACGCCCGGTTCGCCGACAACCCGATGGTCGACCAGGACGGCGGCATCCGGTTCTACGCCGGAGCGCCGCTGATCACCACCGACGGGTACGCGCTCGGCACCCTCTGCGTGATGGACCGGGAACCACGCAAGCTCGACATCGAGCAGCTCCAGGCCCTGCGGGCACTCGCCCGGCAGGTCACCTCACAGATCGAGCTGCGCCGGCACGCGATCGCGCTGGCCAACACCACAGCCCGCCTGCAGGAACTGGAACGGCGCAAGGACGACCTGGCCGAACTGATCGGCGGCGACCTGCGGGCGCCGCTGCACCTCATGTCGTCATACCTGGAAAAGCTCGGCAGAACCGGCTACCACGACACCGAGATGGCCGAACTGGTCGGACGGGCCACGGCCGGACACATCCGGGGCTTCCTCGACCTGATGCAGCACCTCACCTCGATGGCCGACGCCGGCTTCGGCAGCGAAAGCCTGCACATGCGGCAGATCGACCTGACCCGGATCACCCAGCGGGCGGTCGAGGCGGTGCGGCCGATCGCGGCCACCAAACAGATCTGGATCCTCAACCAGGCCGGCGGCCCCAGCCTACCGATCATCGCCGATCCCGTACGCCTCGAGCAGGTGCTCACCCACCTGCTGTTCGCCGCGGTCAAATACACCCCGGCGGGCGGCCGCGTACGCGTCGGCACCGAGATCGAATCCGGCCCGACCGTCCGCGTGGACGACATGGACCTGCCGGACGGCCTGCGCCCCGAACTCTTCCCGCACCTGTTCTACGGCGCGATCGCCAACCCGGCCGACGCGCCGGGCCCGGACCGCGGCCTGGCCGTCGCCAAGAAGATCCTCGACGCCCACCACGCCACGGTCGCCCTGTCCGACCGCCCCGGCGACGGCACCTCACTGCACGTGGTCTTCCCGTTCGCCCAGCTCTCCCCGGCCGACATGGCCGAGCAGCTGATCGCGATCTAGCAGCCTCTATCGCAACTGAACGACCTGGTCTTTATAGGCGGGACAGAGCGATCCCGGCTCGGTCGCGCTGGCGAAGGTATACAAGAACGAGCTCTCGGTCTGGCCGTTGTAACGCACGGCGGAATCTCGGAGATCCACAGCCTGATCGCCCTCGCTCAGCGCGTCGCACATGTTCTTCGCATACTCGAAGTAGCTGTCGATGGTGGCCGCGGAGGCGCTCTCCGCCAACATCTTGAACGACTTTTTGAAAGTATCGGCACAAGCCGTCGAGATGCAGGTCCCGTCGGCGGTCATGTCGACCGGTTCGACCGTCGGAGCCGAATCCGGGGCAACGGGCGAGGTCGACTCGGCCGGCGACGGCGTAACGACGCCCGAGTCGGCCGGCGCCTGGGTGAACACCGAACTCGGCGCGGCCGACGGTGCGGACGCGTCCGCGCTGACGGGCTCTTTGAACAGAGCAGCCCCGGCTGCGAACCCAAGACCGCCGACAAACAGCCCGACGACGACCACGGATCGGACGGCACGTCCCGGGGGCGGAGAAACGTGCCGGCCCCGGGGCCGGCGTTGCAGCCGCAGCGTCATGGAAAGCTCCGATAGGTCTCGTAGGCCCAGAAGGTCCCATACCTATCGGCACAGCCGGCCCGCGCTTGAGCCGCCAGCGCTCTCCACCCCGGCCACCAAGCGGACTAGATCCAGCGGCTGCCCAGCCACATGCGGGACGACCAGGAGTTGTAGGTGATCAGCTGGCCTACGAAGATCGGATAGAAGTAGGCGAAGCAAAGGGCTACCAGCACGACGTAGGCGCCGACCACGACCGTGCCTATCAGCTGTCGGTCGGTTCTTCGCTTGCCGGTCGCGACGCCCTCGGGTGGGGTCATGATGGCGCCGAGGGTGTAGACCACGGCGAGGATCAGGAACGGCAGGCCGGGCAGCAGGTAGAACGAGAACATCGTGCGGCCGTCGGTGACCGCGTAGTAGTACCACGGGAGCATGCTGCCGACGGCGGGGATCAGGATGGCCGGGGCGCGCCAGTCGCGCCGGGCGATGCCGAACCAGAGGGTGGCGATCAGGGCCGGCCCGAAGCTCCACCAGAGCAGCGGGGTGCCGAGCAGCAGGATCTCGCGGGCGCAGCTGGGGGAGCCACAGTTGCCGGTGTTGTTCCAGTAGAAGGAGACCGGCCGCCCGAGCAGCAGCCACTGCCACGGCCACGACTGGTAGGGGTGCTTGGCGGTCAGGCCGCTGTGAAACTCGTACGCCTCGTGGTGGTAGTGCATCAGGTTGAGCAGGGCGCCCAGGACCGGCGGCTCGCTGAGGCCGTTGGCCTCGCGGTAGTGGCGGAAGTAGCCGTCGTTGGTGACGAACCAGCCCGTCCACGTGGCGAGATAGAAGATGAGGCTGAGCGCGATGCTGACGATCCACCAGCCGAAGTCGCCGATCAGGCCGGCCACGATCGGGCCGCGGATGCCGGCCGAGCGGCGGGCCTGCCAGCGCCAGATCAGCACGACGATGCCGAAGAACGGCAGGAAGAACAGGGCGCTCCACTTCACGCCGTTGGCCAGGCCGAAGCAGACGCCGCCGGCCAGCAGCCACCACGGTGTGACCCGCGGGATCTTGTGGGTGGCGGCCGGGTCGAAGCCGTCCTCGAGGGCCTTGAGCATGCGTCGCCGGTAGTGGTCGCGGTCGAGCAGCAGGCAGGCGAACGTCATCTCGACGAACAGGCCCAGGAAGATGTCGAGCAGCGAGGTGCGCGAGAGCACCAGCTGGAAGCCGTCGAGGGTCATCAGCAGGCCGGCGATGCCGGCCAGCACGATCGAGTGGAACAGGCGGTACGCGATGCGGATGAAGATCAGGATCATCAGCGTGCCGGCGGCCGCGGCCGGAACCCGCCAGCCCAGCTCGTGGTTGCCGAACGCCAGCTCGCCGAGCGAGATCAGCCACTTGCCGAGCGGGGGATGCACCACATAGGCCGGGCCGTTGGTCTTCTCGTCCCACTCGACCGCGTGGTGCAGCAGGTCCCACGCGTCGGTCGGGTAGTAGACCTCGTCGAAGATGTAGCCCTTGACGCTGCCGAGGTCTTTGAACCGCAGGATCCCCGCGATCAGCGTGATCACCGCGGTGACCAGCCACGAATAGGGGTTGAGCGAGTCTTCGAGGCCGGACAGCCGGCGCCGGACGATGTCGGGGACGGCGCGGACGCCCGCCGGGCTCTCCGCCGCCTCGGGCGGGTCCGGGGTGATCTCGGCCTCAGCGGTCGCTGTCGTCACCCCGCGATCCTAGGACGTGCGGCTCGGAAGTGATGCCAGCAGTCGGCGCGTCAGGGGATGTGATGGACTTCAGGCGTGCGCGACGACCCTTCGACCGGCCGGGTGGTGCTGGTCGGCGCCCCGCTCGGCAACCTCGGCGACGCTTCGACCCGGCTGCGGGAGGTGCTTTCGAGCGCCGACGTGGTGGCGGCCGAGGACACCCGCCGCCTGGCCCGGCTCGCCCGCGACCTCGGCATCACGGTGAGCGGGCGGGTGGTGTCGTACTTCGAGGGCAACGACGAACGGCGTACGCCGGAGCTGGTGGAGGCCCTCGAGGCCGGCTCCGTCGTCGCGGTCGTCACCGACGGCGGCATGCCGAGCGTCTCCGACCCCGGGTTCCGGCTGGTGCGGGCGGCGCTGGAGGCCGGCTTCCCGGTGACCGCGGCACCCGGGCCCAGCGCGGTGACGACCGCACTCGCCCTGTCGGGGCTGCCCAGCGACCGCTTCGTGTTCGAAGGGTTCTTACCGCGTACGCCCTCGAACCGCCGCTCCCGCCTGCGGGAGCTGACCGCCGAGCCCCGCACCCTGGTGTTCTTCGAAGCCCCGCACCGGATCGCCGGAGCGCTCGCCGACCTGGCCGCGACGTTCGGCGACGACCGGCCGGCGGCGGTCTGCCGCGAGCTGACCAAGACCTATGAGGAGGTGCGCCGCGGACCGCTGGCCGCGCTCGCCGCCTGGGCCGTGGAGAACGAGCCCCGAGGCGAGATCACCCTGGTGGTTGGTGGTGCGCCGGCGCGCCCGGCCGCGCGGCCGGGCGACGACGAACTGCGGGCGGCGGTCGCCGCCCACGAGGCCGGGGGACGGTCGCGCCGGGATGCGATCCAAGCGGTTGCCGACGAGTACGGCGTGAAGAAGCGCGAGGTCTACGCGCTGGTCCACAGCTCCTGATAGGCGGCGGCTTCTGATAGGCGGGGGCTCCTGATAGGCGGGGGCTCCTGATAGGCGGCGGCTCCTAATAGGCGGCGGCCAGGAACCCGGCGAGCAGGGCGACCGGGGCGAACAGGCTCGCCAGGGTCACCAGGCGGCGGGCTCTCGGGTCGTCGAGCCGCCGGGCACCGGTCAGGCTCGCGATGCCGCCGCCGCACACCAGCACCAGCAGGAAGCCGAGGATCCAGCGCAGCTGCACCAGCAGTCCGGTGTCGCCGAGGTAGGCCATGCGGCTGTCGGCACTGACCATGCGGGCCGGGGTGACCGCGCCGCGGGCCCGCTCGTCGTGCGCCACGCCGAGCAGGGCGACCCGGGTGATCGCGAAGCTGCCGTCGGCGGCCTCGAAACGGCCCGCGCAGCGCTGGGCCACGCCGGAGCCGTTACACGCCGTGGTGGTGGCGTAGCCGCGGTCGCCGTGGCCGACGGCGAGCCAGAACGGTTCCGCGCTGACCCAGGCGAAGAACGTGGCCACCAGGGCGAGCGTGATCAGCGCGAGTAGGGCCGGGGCGGGTTTGCGGATGGCGCGCTTGCGGACCCGGCGCCGGGTCCCGACGTGGGACGAGACCTCGGGGAGGCGGCGGGTGCCGGGCTGGTCCGGGTTGTCGAGCCAGAAGGGTGAGTTCTCGAGCTTCTCCAGCCGGGCGTCGGTGGCCGGGTCGCCGGTGGAGCGGGGGAGCGGCTCGGTCGTCTGGAGCCGGGCCTGCCCGGGGACCGGGACGGGGAGCGGGACTCGGACCGGGGAGCGGTCGAGGGAGACGGTGGGGCGGTTCCGGGCGTCGGGTTCGGGGAGAACCATGACGTCGGGCTCGGGTTGCGGATCGCCGGCGTGGGGGTGGATGGGACGTGGGTCGGGTTCGGACTGGTCGGAGGCGGTTGTCGCGGCGGCGGTGGACAAGTCGGGGCCGGTGGACAAGTCGGGGCTGGTGGACAAGTCGGGGCTGGTGAACAGCTCCGCGTCGTTGGGCAGGTAGGGCCCAGTGGACAGCTCTGGGCCTGTGGACGGCTCAGGGCTTGTGGACGACTCACGGCTTGTGGACGGCTCAGGGCTTGTGGACAACTGAGGGCTTGTGGACGACTCAGGGCTTGTGGACGGCTCGGCGGCTGGGGACAAATCGGCGGCTGTGGACGGCTCGGCGAAATTGTCGGACCCGGTCCGTTGACTGGCCCCCACCCAGTTCTGGGGTGGGGACGGCTGCGAGGACGGCGGCGACAACGAGGGCAGCGGAGGGAGCGGCGGCAACGGAGGGAGCGGGGGCAGTGGGGACAGCGGGGGCGAGGACGGCGGCCGCTCGATCGGGATGTCGACGGCGCCGAACTGGCTCGTATATCCGGCCGGCGGCCGCAGCGGGTCGTAGCGGAACGCGTCCGGACGGTTGTGGTCGCGCTCGACTCCGCCCGGTTCCGTCCGCAGCTCTTCGGCCGGACGCTGCCTGACCGGCCCCTCAGAGCCGGTCGCTGACGGGCCGGTCGCTGACGGGCCGGTCGCTGACGGGCCGGTCGCTGACGGGCCGGTCGCTGACGGGCCGGTCGCTGACGGGCCGGTCGCTGAGGGGCTGGGCGCTGACGGGCCGGTCGCTGACGGGCCGGTCGCTGAGGGGCTGGGCGCTGACGGGCCGGTCGTTGAGGGGCTGGGCGCTGAGGAGCCGGTCGCTGACGGGCCAGCCGCTGACGGGCCAGCCGCTGACGGGCCAGCCGCTGACGGGCCGGCCACTGGCGGGCCGGCCGCCAGCAGGTCGGTCGTCGCCGGGGCGGGCGCTGCCGGGGCGGGCGCTGCCGGGGCGGGCGCTGCCGGGGGTTCGGTGGTCTCCTCGGCGTACCGCTGCTCGCGCTGCGGAAGCAGGGTGCCGGTGTTGCCCGGGGTTTGGGGTGGCCGGCGCCGGGGATGACGCGGGCGACCCGAGTCGGGGTCGCCGGGCCACCACGACTGGTCGGGAGCGCTCTCGCTGTAAGGCGTTTCTCCTGGCTGTGGCGCGTCTCCGGACATAACCCCATTGGACTATGCGGGCAAGCGCCGATCACGTCACCAATAGGGCGTGTCGTGATAAATGCCGACGCAACCTATCCGTTCGCGGGAGGCGGCCCGCAATCACTACGCTTAGGAACCATGAGTCACGTTCTCGCCGCGGTCGCCTGGCCTTATGCCAACGGCCCGCGCCACATCGGTCATGTCTCCGGCTTCGGGGTGCCCTCCGACGTTTTCAGCCGGTACATGCGGATGGCCGGCCACGACGTGCTCATGGTCTCGGGCACCGACGAGCACGGCACGCCGATCCAGGTGCAGGCCGACGCCGACGGGGTCACGCCGCGTGAGCTCGCCGACCGCTACAACCGGGTGATCGTCGAGGACCTGCACGGCCTGGGCCTCTCCTATGACCTGTTCACCCGCACCACCACCCGCAACCACTACGCGGTGGTGCAGGAGCTGTTCAGCACGCTCCACCGCAACGGCTACATCGTCGCCCGCACCACGCTCGGCGCGATGTCGCCGTCGACCGGCCGCACCCTGCCCGACCGCTACATCGAGGGCACCTGCCCGATCTGTGGCTACGAGAGCGCGCGCGGCGACCAGTGCGACAACTGCGGCAACCAGCTCGACCCGGAGCAGCTGATCAACCCGAAGTCGAAGATCAACGGTGAGACGCCGCAGTTCGTCGAGACCGAGCACTTCTTCCTCGATCTGCCCGCGTTCGCCGAGGCGATCGGCGGCTGGCTCGACAAGCGGGAAAACTGGCGGCCCAACGTACTGAAGTTCTCCCGCAACCTGCTCGACGACCTGCAGCCCCGGGCCATCACCCGTGACCTGGAGTGGGGTGTGCCGATCCCGCTCGACGGCTGGCGCGACCGCAACGACAAGCGCATCTACGTGTGGTTCGACGCGGTCATCGGCTACCTGTCGGCGTCGATCGAGTGGGCCCGCCGCAGCGGCAACCCGGACGCGTGGCGGCAGTGGTGGTCGGCCGACGGTGAGGGCAAGGACGCCCCGGCCTATTACTTCATGGGCAAGGACAACATCGTCTTCCACTCGGTGATCTGGCCCGCCCTGCTGCTCGGCTACTCGGGCGAGGGTGACAAGGGCGGCAAGCCGGGCGCGCTGGGCCGGCTCAACCTGCCGACCGAGGTGGTCTCCAGTGAATACCTGACGATGGAGGGCAAGAAGTTCTCCTCGTCCCGCCGCGTGGTCATCTATGTGCGCGATTTCCTGGAGCGCTACGACGCCGACGCCCTGCGCTACTTCATCGCGGCGGCCGGCCCGGAGTCCAACGACACCGACTTCACCTGGGCCGAGTTCGTCCGGCGCAACAACGACGAGCTGGTCGCGGGCTGGGGCAACCTGGTCAACCGGTCGGTCTCGATGGCGGCGAAGAACTTCGGCGCGATCCCGGCGCCCGGCCCGCTCACCCCGGAAGACGAGGCGCTGCTGGCGGTCGCCAAGGCCGGCTTCGGCACGGTCGGCGAGCTGATCGGCAAGCACCGGCAGAAGGCGGCGATCGGCGAGGCGATGAAGGTGGTCGCCGAGGCCAACAAATACCTCTCCGACCAGGCGCCGTGGAAGCTCAAGTCGGAGGAGGAGAAGCCGCGGCAGGCGACCGTCCTGCACGTCGTGCTGCAGGTGGTCAGCGACGCCAACACGCTGCTGACGCCGTTCCTGCCGCACTCCGCGCAGAAGGTGTTCGAGCTGCTCGGCGGCGAGGGCGTGCACGCGCCGATGCCGCGCATCGAGGAGGTCGACGACCTCGACGGCGGCCCGTCCTATCCGGTGCTCACCGGTGACTACACGGTGGGCGCGCGCTGGGAGTCGGTTCCGGTGGTCGCGGGCACGCCGCTGGCCGCGCCGAAGCCGGTCTTCCGCAAACTCGAGCCGTCGGTGATCGAGGAGGAACTGGCCCGCCTGGCGGGCTGAATCATGGGGGCCGGCTCACGCCGGCCCCTCTACAGCTCGTACGGGATGTCCGAGATGTGGTGATCGCTGAGCTCGCCCATCGGCGCCCACGACTCGTAGACGCCGCGCTCGTAGCAGCGCGCGCCGGTCGCCACCAGCGCGTCGGCGTCCGGCCGGATCAGCCGCAGTCGCGCCCACGAGGCGTCGCGCTGCAGCACCCAGCAGGGCACGTTGCGCCACATCGCCTGTTCGGCCCGCCGGCTCAGCGTGCTCACCGGGTAGCGGGCGGCCCGGGTCAGGGCGCGCACCCGGAACTCCTCGGGCGGGTCGGCGACCGCCTCGTATTCCTTGTCGTTGATCCGCCCGACCAGCTTCGACGAGCCGGGCGCGGTGCACGGCACGTATTCGCGGTCCGGGCTGGCCCCGGGCAGGTTGTCGAGCACCGGGCGCCAGCGCGGGCCGGCCAGCCGCAGCCAGCCGTGCTGCTCGGGCTGATAGGTGTAGAGGACGACCTCCTCGCCCCCCGGCACGTACGCGATGATCTGCGCGTTGGCCGGCATCGGCAGGTCGGCGAACCCGGCCGTGATGAACTCCGGGATCAGGTCGTCGGTGCTGAAGGTGAAACCGGTGCCGATCACCATCGCGCCGACCCGGTCGTGCGTCGGCAGGACGGCCAGGCCCGGCTGCGCCGGTCCGGCCGGGACCTCGTAGTCGACGGGGTCGACGGCCCGCCAGCGCAGGGCGTACGCGACGTCGTCGTCGACCGCGCCGTCCGTACGCAGTTGACCCAGGTCGCGCGGGTCGCGCAGGTGGGCGATGTCGCAGGAGCGGTAGCAGAAGCCGTACGGCAGCCAGCCGCCGAGATGCCCCGCCACCTGGGCGGCCGACAGCACCTTCGTCATCCGGGTGCCCCGGCGGATCTCCGCGGTGGCCCGGATGCTCCTCAGGACAGGGTCTTCTCGGTGCGAGGCGGACTGGCTCATCCGCTGCACCTGCGTCCAGCCGAGGTCGCGCCGCAGGGGCGCCGACAGCGGCGGCTCTAGGGGATCAGTGCCGACCGCACTGTCCTCGCCGGTCAAGGTCACTCCGGGCAAGTTAAGCGACGTCGATGGATACCAGGTGAACAAACGGTAGCCGTCTGGGTTGAGTGCAGAATGTCTCACATGTCATCTACACCCTCCGAGTCCCGCCGGTCGACCAGGGGACGCCGCTCGGGCGAGTTCCCGCCCGCGCCGGAGCCGCTCGCCGTGCCGGTCTTCGACAGCCACACGCATCTGGACATCACGATCCAGGAAGCAGGCATTCCCGGTGGCCAATCCCTTGATCCGGTGGACGTGCTGCTGGACTCGGCGGCCAAGGCGGGTGTCGATCGAGTCGTCCAGGTGGGTGTCGATGTGCCGTCGTCGCGGTGGGGAGCGGAGCTGGCTTCGCGCCGGGAGGACGTTCTGGCCGCGGTGGCGATTCACCCGAACGAGGCACCCCGTCTGTCCGATCTGGACCAGGCCTTGCGCGAGATCGAGGAGTTGTCTGGTCAACCCCGGGTTCGGGGGATCGGTGAGACCGGGCTCGACACCTTCCGCACCGAGGACTCGGGCCGGGCGGCCCAGGAGACGAGCTTCCGGGCGCACATCGCGATCGCCAAGCGCGTCTCGAAGGCGCTGGTGATCCACGACCGGGACGCGCACGACGACGTTCTCCGCATCCTCGATGAGGAGGGCGCCCCGGAAAAGGTGGTGCTGCACTGCTTCTCCGGCGACGCGGCATTCGCGGGGGAATGTGTGCGCCGGGGCTATTACCTGAGCTTCGCCGGGACGGTGACCTTCGGCAGCGCGGGCAACCTGCGGGAGGCGGCGGCGCTGGCCCCGCTCGACCTGATCATGGTGGAGACGGACGCGCCCTATCTGACGCCGATGCCCTATCGGGGGCGGCCGAACGCTTCCTATCTGATTCCGCTGACCGCGCGGGCGCTGGCCGAGGCCCGGGGCTCGGACCTCGACGAATTGTGCGCGGCGATCTCGGCGAACGGGGAGCGGGTTTTCGGGCCCTGGTCGTAACACCCTGTTCGCCACACCCTGGTCGCAGGCCGCGGGGCCCTCCCCCGATTTCGATTCTCGCAAGAAAAAACGAAGATCGTGCGAGGGCTGTGGACAACCGTCAGTCGAGGACCCAGGCGGCCACGCCCAGCTCCTCGCCGGCCTGGTGAACGACCTCGGCGAACCGGCGGGGCGCCGCGTTGAGCGGGCCCCTCGACACCCAGCGGACCGCCCAGCCCCGGCCCTCGGCCACGTTGAAGACGCGGTGCACGACCTGGCTGCCGCGCGGGTCGGCCTCGACCGTGGTCGTCGAGCGGTACCACCATTCGCCCTGCTCGGCGACCTCCCGGGCGGCCCGGTCGACCGTCACGGTCAGCCGGCTGCCGTCGCGCACCACCACGAACCGGTCGCCGTCGTCGTCCTCGGTCTCGCCGCGGGCCGCCATCGGTGAACGGCCGCCCGGCCGCACGTCGAGGAGCAGGCCGGCCACCGTGTCGGGCGACGCCTCCACGACGCCGCGCAGCTCGAGCAGCTGGGTCATGGCTCGTTTGTACCCCGCCGCCCGTAGTCTTTGCTCCCATGGCTGACGCACTCCTCGGCCCGGCGGAGATCCGGGAGCTGGCCGCGCGCCTCGGCGTCGCGCCGACCAAGAAGCTCGGCCAAAACTTCCTGCACGACCCCAACACCATCCGGCGCATCGTGGCGGCGGCCGGGCTGACCGCCGACGACGTGGCGCTCGAGGTCGGGCCGGGGCTCGGCTCGCTCACGTTGGGGCTGGTCGGGGCCGTCCGGCACGTGCACGCGGTCGAGATCGACCCGACGCTGGCGGCGGCCCTCCCGTCGACCGTCACCGCGCCGCACCTGACCGTGCACACCGCCGACGCGCTGCGGGTGCACGGCGCCGACTTCGACCCGCCGCCGACGATGCTGGTCGCCAACCTGCCGTACAACGTCGCCGTGCCGGTCGTGCTCAGCCTGCTCGCCGAGCTGCCCACCCTTCGCGGCGGCCTGGTGATGGTGCAGAAAGAGGTCGCCGACCGGCTCACCGCCGGTCCGGGTTCCAAGGTGTACGGCGTTCCCTCGGTCAAGCTGGCCTGGTACGCCGAGGCCAGGTCGGCCGGGAAGGTGCCGCCGGCGGTGTTCTGGCCGGTGCCCAACGTGGATTCGGGGCTGGTCGCGTTCACCCGCCACGATCCGCCGGCCGGTGCCGACCGCGCGGCGGTGTTCGCCGTGATCGACGCCGCCTTCGCCCAGCGCCGCAAGACGCTGCGGGCCGCGCTGGCCGGTTGGGCGGGCGGGGCGGACGCGGCCGAGCGGGTGCTGGTCGCGGCCGGTGTGAGCCCGCAGGCCCGCGGCGAGTCGCTGACCGTGGCCCAGTTCGCGGCCATCGCCGCGGCGGCCAAACTGTCGGGGTCGGGCGGTAAGCTCAGCTCGTCCGGCAGGCGGCAGGAGGAGGTGGATTCGTGAGTGCGGAACCAGCTGGCCATGTCATGTGGTCGCCCAGTCCGCTCAGGCAGCGCCTGGCGAATTACACCGTTGAAGATGTCCTCCAGCTCCCCGACGACGCCCCCCGCGTCGAGCTTTCCGATGGAGTCATGATCTTGGTTCCCTCCCCGACTCATGATCACCAAGACATCACCGGGCTCCTGTGGCATTGGCTGCGGCGAAACGTGCCCGATGGGCTCCGTGCGAGTTTGTCGACGGGCGTCGCGTTGTCGCTGGACACGACTTACGAGCCCGATGTTCTGCTGGTCAACGCCGAGGTCGCGCGCAATCGTCACTACACGATTGCCGACCAGGTCGTTCTGGTCGTCGAAGTCGTCTCCCCGAGCACGCGGAAACGTGACCGTCTGGAGAAGCCCGCCGACTATGCGGCGGCCGGCATTCCGCACTTCTGGCGGATCGAGCAGAATCCTCTGCACGTCTTCGCCTACGACCTGGTCGCCGGCGGCTATGAGTTGGTTGCCGACTCGGCCGAGGAACTGGTGCTGACCAAGCCGTTCGAGATCAAGCTGCCGATCCGGGACATCACTCCGTGACCGAGGCGTGGGGGCCGGACGACGACGAGCCGCGTCGTCACAACGGGCCGGTGCGGGTGCGGGTGCCGGCGAAGATCAATCTGCATCTGGGTGTCGGGCCGCTGCGATCCGACGGGTTCCACGAGCTCAACACCGTCTATCACGCGATCGGGCTGTTCGACGAGCTCACGGCGCGCAACGGCGACATGCTGACGCTGACCATGGAGGGTGAGGGCGCGGGCGCGCTCGAACTCGACGAGAGCAACCTGATCATCCGGGCCGCCCGGGCGCTCGCCGCCCGCACGCGGATGCCCGCGCACGCCCGGCTGCACCTGCGCAAGACGATTCCGCTCGCCGCCGGCCTGGCCGGGGGCAGTGCCGACGCGGCGGCCGCGCTGATCGCCTGCGACCTGCTCTGGGGCACCGGCCTCTCCCGTGAGGAACTGGCCGAGATCGGGGCCACGCTCGGCTCCGACATCCCGTTCCTACTGCACGGGGGCACCGCGCTCGGCACCGGCCACGGCGAGGCGATCAGCCCGATCCTGGCCCGGCCGACGACCTGGCACTGGGTGGTCGCGCTGGCCGACGGCGGACTGGCCACCCCCGAGGTCTACCGCAAGCTCGACGAGCTGCGGGCCGGGGCCTGGCCGCCCAAGGCGCTCGGCGACTCCGACGAGCTGATGGGTGCCCTGCGCCAGCGCGATCCCGAGGTGCTCGGAGCCGTGCTCGGCAACGACCTCCAATCGGCCGCGCTCGCCCTGCGGCCCGAGCTGGCCGACGTGCTCAAGGCCGGCTCCGACGCGGGCGCCTTCGCCGGTCTGGTCTCCGGCTCCGGGCCCACCTGTGTGTTCCTCGCCGCCGACGCCGCCCACGCGGGCCGCATCGCGGCCGGGCTCAACGCGGCCGGGGTGTGCCGGGAAGCGGTCACCGCCCGCGGCCCGGTTCCGGGCGCGCGGGTAACGTAGTCCGCACTGTGGCCAATATCGTCAACCTCGACCGGGTCAACAAGGGCTATGGCGCCGCCGGTCAGCTGCTCACCGACGTCTCCCTGGGGCTCGACGACGATGCCCGGGTCGGCATCGTCGGTCTCAACGGCGCCGGCAAGTCGACCCTTCTGCGCATGCTCGCCAAGACCGAGGAACCCGACTCCGGCCGGGTCACCCACCGCCGTGACCTGCGCGTCGCGACGCTCCCGCAGGCCATGACGTTCGCCGAGGGCACGACCGTGCGCGACGTCGTGCTCGGCACCGCCTGGCTGGCGCAGAGCATGGGAGCAGAGCACGAGTGGGCCGGCGACGCCGGGGTCCGCACGATCATGGACGGCCTCGGCATGGGTCACCTCGGCCTCGATGCCTCGGTCAGCTCGATGTCCGGTGGCGAGCGACGCCGGGTCGCCCTGGCCGCCCTGCTCGTGCGCACCAGCGACCTGCTGATCCTCGACGAGCCGACCAACCACCTCGACGTGGCCGGCGTCGACTGGCTGGCCCGGCACCTGCTCACCCGGCGCGGCGCCCTGGTCGTGGTCACCCACGACCGCTGGTTCCTCGACGCCGTCTGCACCGCGACCTGGGAGGTCGTCGACGAGCAGGTGCAGCTCTACGAGGGTGGCTACGCGGCCTGGACGCTGGCCCGGGTCGAGCGCCAGCGGGTCGCCGCGGTCGTCGAGGCCCGCCGGCAGAATCTGCTCCGCAAGGAGATCGCCTGGCTGCGCCGCGGCCCGCCGGCCCGCACCTCCAAGCCCCAGTTCCGCATCGACGCGGCCAACGCGCTGATCGCCGACGTGCCACCGGTGCGCGACACGGTCAGCCTCCAGCGGCTGGCCACCACCCGGCTCGGCAAGCAGGTCTACGACCTCGAGCGGGTGCGCCTGCAGGCCGGCCCGAAGACGATCTTCCAAGATCTGACGTGGCAGGTCGGCCCGGGCGACCGCATCGCGATCCTGGGCGCCAACGGGGCCGGCAAGACCACGCTGCTGCGCCTGCTGGCCGGCGTCACCAAGCCCGACGGCGGCCGCCTGGTCACCGGCAGCACGGTGCGGCCCGCGTTCCTCTCCCAGGAGCTGCGCGAGCTGCCGGGGGACCTGCGCCTGCTCGAGGCGGTCGAAGAGGTCGCCAAGCGGGTCAAGCTGGGCGACCGGGAGCTCTCGGCGGGCCAGCTGGCCGAGGTGTTCGGCTTCACCGACAAGCGCATCTGGACGCCGGTCAGCGACCTCTCCGGTGGAGAGCGGCGGCGCCTGCAACTGCTGCGCCTGCTGGCCGCCGAGCCCAACGTGCTGCTGCTCGACGAGCCCACCAACGACCTCGACACCGACACGCTGGCCTCGCTGGAGGACCTGCTCGACTCTTGGCCCGGCACGATGATCGTCGCCAGCCACGACCGGTACCTGGTCGAGCGGGTCACCGATCAGGCGTACGGCATGTTCGGCGACGGGCGGCTGGTGCACCTGCCGGGTGGCGTCGACGAATATCTGGCCCGGGTGGGTACGGGCGCGGCGGACGGCGTACCGGCGAAGCAAGCTCCGGCCGCGCCCGGCGCGACCGGCCTTTCGTCGGGCGAGTTGCGCCAGGCTCGCAAAGATCTTGTACGGCTGGAGCGCCAGCTCGGAAAGCTCGAGGAGCGTGTGCTCAAGATCAACGAAAAGCTGGCCGACCACGGGGCCGACTACGAGAAGATCGTCGAGCTCGAGGCGCAGCTCAAGGCGGTGCAGGAGGAGCGCGGCCGGGTCGAGGAGGAGTGGCTCGAACTGGCTGAGCAGGTGCCGGAATAGGCCGCCCGCGGGTGGTCCGGCATTTTGACGGCTGTCGTCGCAAAGATGCCGCATTCGGATCCGGGGGGTGTGCCTGCGGCGCCTGAGCGGAGTGCGCGAGAATCGGGTCGCACAACACCTGACCTTGGAGACGGACACCATGGCGCACAATCCGGTCAACCACCCGCTGCGGCCGATCTACCGCGCTCTCGGCTTCCTCGCCGGGGCCTACCTGGTCGTCTTCGGGATCGTCGGCCTGATCCAGACGTCGGGGCACGACTTCACCGGCAAGATCGGCGTGCGCGTGCTCGGCCAGGAGGCCAACATGCTCTGGTCGATCATCAGCCTCGTTCTCGGCGCGATCGTCGTGATCGCCACCGTGATCGGCCGTAACGCCGACACCGAGGCCGACAAGTTCCTCGGGTGGGCCATCCTGGTGTTCGGCGCCTACGGCCTGGCCACCACGCGCACCGACGCCGACTTCCTCGGCTTCAGCATCTCCACCGTCGTCGTCACCTTTCTGGTCGGCATCGTCCTGATCACGACCAGCCTCTACAGCAAGGTCGCCCCGGCCGGCCATGCCGGAGCGCCGCGACAGGTAAGGGAGGGCCGACCGGCCTGATGGCGCACTATCCCCTCAATCATCACCTGCGTCAGACCTACCGCTTCGTGGCCTTCCTCGCCGGCGCCTATCTCCTGGTCGCCGGCGTGATCGGCCTCGCCGACACCTGGGGCGACTCGTTCTTCGGGCATGACGGCCATGCCTGGTCGCTCGGACTCCGCGTCAACCCGGCCGGCTCCTGGTTGCTCGCCGTGCTCGGGCTCGTCGTCGTGGCCGCCACGCTCATCGGCGGCAACGTCCACCACCAGGTCACCCTCGTCGCCGGCTGGGTCATGTGCGGCATCGCCGTCCTGATCATGGCGACCCTGCAGACCGATGCCAACGCCCTCGACGCCTCGATGGTCAACGTGCTGATCCTGCTGATCCTCGGCGTCGTCACCCTCACCGCCGGCCTCTACGGCAAGGTCGGCAGCCATCAGGCCGCCCGCGCGGAAGAGGCGGCGGCCCACCCCCGCTGACCCTATTTGACCTTCCGGGTCAGCAGGGTCGGCTTCGCCTCGAGATGGGACAGGCCGTTCCACGCCAGATTGACCAGGTGGGCGGCCACCATCTCCTTCTTCGGCTTGCGCACCTCGCGCCACCACTGGCCGACCAGCGCGACCATGCCGACGAGCGCCTGCGAATAGAGCTCGGCGAACTTCGGGTCGAGGCCGCGGCTCTTGAATTCGTCACCCAGGATGTGCTCCACCTGGTGGGCGACGTCGTTCATCACGCTGGAGAAGTTGCCGGCCGGGGACAGCACCGGAGACTCGCGCACCAGCACCCGGAAGCCGTGCGGCTCCTCCTCGATGTAGTCGAGTAACGCCAGCGCCGCCTGCTCCAGCAGCTCGCGGGGATGGCCGGCGGTCAGGGCGGCCGCGATCCGGTCCAGAAGGGACCGGACCTCGCGGTCGACGACCACCGCGTAGAGCCCCTCCTTGCCGCCGAAGTGCTCGTAGACCACCGGCTTGGAGACCTTGGCCCGGGACGCCACCTCTTCCACGCTGGTGGCGTCGAAGCCGCGCTCGGCGAACAGCTGCCTCCCGATCGCGATCAGCTGCTCGCGGCGCTGCGCGGCCGACATCCGGACCCGCGGCACCGTGGCCGGCCGCACTCGTCGTGGTTGCTCTCTGTCACTATCGCTGTCGCCTGCCTCGCTCACCCGGCCATCCTGCCAGGTCCGATCCGTACCAAGCGTCCCCGTAACACCGGTCACTCCTTGATCATTTTTGCGGCCAGCCGCTCCTGGTTCGGCCACTTCACGCTCCACGCGGCACCCGTCTTCTCGAAGAGCCAGATCAGCCGGGCCGAGATGTCGACCTGACCGCGCAGCACACCGTGGCGCGCGCAGGTCGGGTCGGCGTGGTGCAGGTTGTGCCAGCTCTCGCCGAACGAGAGGATCGCCAGCGGCCAGAAGTTGGACGCCTTGTCGCCGTTGCGGACCGCGAACGGGCGCTCGCCGTAGACGTGACAGACCGAGTTGATCGACCACGTGACGTGGTGCAGCAGACCGATGCGAACGATGCCGGCCCAGAAGAACGCGGTCAGCGCACCCGCCCACGACCAGGTCACCAGGCCACCGATCAGCGCCGGGCCGAGCGTCGAGAAGAGCACGATCGCCGGGAACAGCTTGTCGATCAGCGCGATGTCGCGGTCCTCGAGCAGGTCGGGGGCGAAGCGCTCGCGATTGGACAGCTCGCGGCTGAACATCCAGCCCATGTGCGCGAACCACAGTCCCTTGGCGAGCGCCCAGTAGCCGGTGCCGTAGCGCCACGGCGAGTGCGGGTCACCGTCCTGGTCGCTGAACATGTGATGACGACGGTGATCGGCCACCCACTGGATGATGTTGCCCTCGATCGCGACCGAGCCGGCGAGCGCCAGGACGATCCGCAGCCACCGCTTGGCCTTGAACGAGCCGTGCGTGAAATAGCGGTGGAAGCCGACCGTGATGCCGAGCCCGGAGACCACGTAGAAGACCCCGGCGATCGCGATGTCGGTCCAGGACAGCCAGCCGCCCCAGGCGATCGGGATCGCGGCGAAAACGGCCAGGAACGGGATGATCACGAACGCGTAGAGGGCGATCAGGACGCCGCGGGGCTGCGGGCCGTCGGTGAGCGGTTTGGGGCCGGTCGCGGGAGCGGCCTCGATCACAGATGTCATGACACCTCACAGGGCTGGGCGGGGGTTGGGGTGCTACCGGGGAGGCGTGATCATTTACTTACGCCTACGTCACCGTAACCTACGGAACCGTAACTTGCCTATGGTTCCGGCTGGATCCACAGGTGGAATCCGGGCCTGTTTGGGGCTTACCTCGGATTGCATCACCATACTAATGTAGGGACATGGATACGAACAATGATCCGCGGCGTGACGAGGCGCGGCGGCTGCGGGCAGAGGCCGGGCTTTCCCGGTCGCAGTTGATGAAGGTGTTCGGCGTGGGCAACGGAACCCTCAGCGAATGGCTGCGGGGCACGGAGCCGCCCGAGTGGACCCGGCGGCCGCGAGCGAAGGACGATCTGCACGAGCGGGCGGTGGAATTGCGGCGCGGTGGGGCGACGGTGCCGGAGATCGCGGAGGCGCTCGGCGTGTCGAAGTCGTCGGCGTACCTCTGGACGCGGGAGGTGCCTCTCCAGCGGGCGCCTCCGGAGGCGGATGACTGATCGCCGTCTTCTGCCGCCGGCCGCTATTGCGGCGAGTGGCGGCCGGGGAGGTACCGCTAGTATGTGATGCGCGGGCGCGAGCCCTGACGATATGTCCAAAAATTGGTCCCGGATCGTCTAATGGTAGGACCGTGGCTTTTGGTGCCATTTATAGGGGTTCGAATCCTCTTCCGGGAGCAGTCTGCCGGCGGCTGAATTGACGCCGCCGAGCGATCTGCATAGCGCTTTACCAGCTGCACAGCGCCCTACCAGCGAACAATGGAGTTGCCGCGTGAGTGAGGCCCCTCGTCGTACCGTCGTCGTTCTTGCCGCCGGAGAGGGCAAGCGGATGAAGTCCGCGACGCCCAAGATGCTGCACTCCCTGCTCGGGCGCACCCTGCTCGGGCACGTGCTGGCCAACTCCGGTGCCTCGGGGGCCGAGCGGACGCTCGTGGTCGTCGGGCACAAGGCCGACCAGGTGCGCGAGCACCTCGCCGAGGTCGCTCCGTCCGCCACGACGGTGCTGCAGGCCGAGCAGCGGGGCACCGGCCACGCCGTGCGGGTGGCGCTCGAGGCGGTGTCCGACCTGACCGGCACGGTCGTGGTTCTCAACGGCGACGTGCCGCTGCTCCGGCCGGAGACCCTCACCCGGCTGCTCGGCGAGCACGAGTCGCAGGGCCGGGGCGCCACGGTGCTGGCCGCCGAGGTCGGTGACCCGTCCGGCCTGGGCCGCATCGTGCGGGACGCGGCGGGCAACCTCGAGCGCATCGTCGAGGAGCGCGACGCGTCGGCGCACGAACGGGCGATCCGCGAGGTCAACGCCGGCATCTACGCGTTCGAGGCGGCCGCGCTGCGCGAGGCGCTGGGCAAGCTGTCGACCGACAACGACCAGGGCGAGGAATACCTGACCGACGTGTTCGCCCTGCTGGCGTCGGTCGGCCGGGCGGTCGGAGTGTGCGTGGCGCCCGAGGCGGAGACGCTGGGCTGCAACGACCGGGCCGAGCTGGCGCGCCTGCGGGCGCTGCTGCGCGACCGGGTCAACGACGCCTGGATGCGGGCTGGCGTGTCGATCCTCGACCCGGCGACGACGTGGATCGACGTGACCGTGACGCTGGCGCCCGACGCCGAGATCGACCAGAACACGCAGCTGCTGGGAGCGACGCACGTGGCGGCCGGCGCGATCGTGGGCCCGGACACCACGCTGATCGACACTTCGGTGGGCGAGGGCGCGGTCGTACTGCGTACGCATGCGATCGGGGCCGACATCGGCCCGGAGGCCACCGTCGGACCGTTCTCCTATCTGCGCCCGGGTTCCAAGCTCGGCCGCAAGGCCAAGGTCGGCGGTTTCGTCGAGACGAAGAACTCGGAGCTCGGCGAGGGCGCGAAGGTCCCCCACCTGTCATATGTGGGTGACGCCACGATCGGCGCGAAGGCGAACGTCGGCGCGGGCACGATCGTGGCCAACTACGACGGCGTGCGCAAGAGCCGGACGACGATCGGCGAGGCCGCGTTCATCGGATCCGACACGGTGCTGATCGCGCCGGTCGAAGTCGGCGCGGGCGCCTACATCGGGGCCGGCTCGGCGATCGCCAAGGAGGTGCCGGCGGGCAACCTGGGCGTGACGCGGGCGCAGCAGCGCAACATCGAGGGCTGGACGGCGCGGAAGCGCCCGGGCACGACTTCGGCCGCCGCGGCCGAGAAGGCCGGCGCGGCGGAGGCGGGCGCGGCAGAGGCCGGCGCCGGCGCCGGCGTTGAGAAGACCCCGGAGGGTGAAGCGCCTGCCGAGTGACCTGTTCAACAGGCAAGCTGGGAGCGTGAGGCATCCCACCCGGCGGGCTCGGCACGTGGCGTGACGCAGGTGGCGGGGGATACTTCTTCCGACGTCCCCCTTTCCCTCGATCCAACGGGAGCAGCGAGCCGATGGGCAGCATCGTCGCGGAGAACCGTAAGAGTTTGATGCTTTTCTCCGGACAGGGTTTCCCGGCGCTGGCCGAGGAGATCGGTCAGGTGCTCGGCATCGATCCGACGCCGACGGATTCGTACGAGTTCGCCAACGGCGAGCTTTTCGTCCGGTTCAAGGACTCGGTCCGCGGGTCGGACGCGTTCGTGGTGCAGTCGGTGACCGAGGGCGTGAACCGCTGGGTCATGGAGACGCTGATCATGGTCGACGCGCTGAAGCGTGGGTCGGCGAAGCGCATCACCGTGGTCCTGCCGTTCTATCCGTATTCGCGCCAGGACAAGAAGCACCGCGGCCGCGAGCCGATCTCGGCCCGTCTGATGGCCGACCTGCTCAAGACCGCGGGCGCCAACCGCATCCTCACCGTCGACCTGCACACGGCCCAGATCCAGGGCTTCTTCGACGGCCCGGTCGACCACCTGTTCGCGATGGACATCCTGGCCGAGCACGTCCAGAAGAAGTACGCGGGTCGCCCGATGACCGTGGTCGCCCCGGATTCCGGGCGGGTGCGGGTGGCCGAGCGCTGGACCGACCGGCTGGGCGGCTGCCCGCTGGCGTTCATCCACAAGACGCGTGACCCGATGAAGCCCAACCAGGTGGTGGCCAACCGGGTGGTCGGCGAGGTCGAGGGCCGGGTGTGCCTGATCGTCGACGACATGATCGACACCGGCGGCACGATCTGCAAGGCGGCCGACATCCTCTACGACGAGGGCGCGGCCGATGTGGTCGTCGCCTCGACGCACGCGCTGCTGTCCGACCCGGCGACCGAGCGCCTGAAGAACAGCCGGATCAGCGAGCTGGTGGTGACCAACACACTGCCGCTGCCTCCGGAGAAGCAGCTCGACAAGATCACCGTGCTGTCGATCGCGCCGCTGCTGGCCCGGGCGATCCGTGAGGTCTTCGACGATGGTTCGGTAACAACCCTTTTCGGTGGTCTCAGCTAGACCTCCACGGGTGAACTTTTCGCGAAGAGCGTCAGCAGGTCGGGGCCCGCTGAACTGTTCCTGAATGCGGAGGGTAGGCTAGTGCGGTTGCCACGGCGAGGGTGCCCCGCGGTCTGCTGAGGTTCGCAGCCGCTCGGAGGCACCGTGATCGACGCGGTGCTCCGGGCCTGTGCCCAGCGCGCCCCCTTGCCCGGCAGCGCTGAAGACGGCGGCCCCTTACGGAACACCGTCGCGAGATTTGCCGCTATGCCCGCCGACCAGTCGCAGCCGTTCGCAGAGTTTCAGGAGTTTCCCCGTGTCCGAGGTAAAGATCAGCGCCGAGCCCCGCACCGAGTTCGGCAAGGGTGGTGCCCGCCGCACGCGCCGGGCCGGTTTGGTGCCCGCCGTGCTGTACGGGCATGGCGAGAAGCCGCAGCACATCGCGCTGCCGGCCCGTGAGTTCGCCGCCGCCATCCGGCATGGTGGCCTCAACCAGGTCTTCACGATCGACGTCACCGGCAACGCGGGCATCACGCTCGCGCTGCCCAAGGCGATCCAGCGCGACCCGATCAAGGACACGTACGAGCACGTGGACCTGATCATCGTCAAGCGTGGCGAGAAGGTCCAGGTCGACGTCCCGGTGACGCTGACCGGCGAGGCCGCCCGTAACACGCTCGTCGTGAACGAATCGAACACCCTGGCCGTGGTCGCCGAGGCGATGCACCTGCCGTCCAGCTTCGAGGTCTCGATCGACGGGCTGGAGGCGGGCGCCCAGGTGACCGCCGGCGACGTGCCGCTGCCGCAGGGCACCGAGCTCGCGGTCGAGCCCGGCTTCGTGCTCGCGATCATCTCCCAGGCGCAGACCGCCGAGCAGCTCGAGGGCGGCGAGTCGGCCGAGGGTGAGGGCGGCGAGCCGGCCACGGCCGAGGGCGCGTCCGAGGAGTAGGACTCGGGTCCGGCGGACCGAGCGACATGCAGGGATCAGGGAAAGTGCCATGGGCGCTTTCCCTGATTGCCTATGTAGAGGAGCAGGGTGAGCGACGACGTATGGCTGGTGGCCGGTCTCGGCAACCCGGGTAAGGAATACTCCGGCAATCGCCACAACGTGGGCTTCATGGTCGTCGACCTGCTGGCGTCCCGGATCGGGGCGAAGTTCGGCCGGTCGAAGCGGGCCCACGCCGAGGTCGCCGAGGGGCGTCTGGGCTTCGGCGGGCCCCGGCTGGTGCTGGTGAAGCCGCTGACGTTCATGAATCTGTCCGGCGCACCGGTGGTGTCGCTGGCCCAGTTCTTCAAGGTGCCGGTGGCGAACGTCATCGGGGTGCACGACGAGTTGGACGTGCCGTTCGGTGAGGTGCGGGCGAAGCGTGGCGGTGGTGAGGGTGGCCACAATGGGCTTCGATCGATGTCGAAATCACTGGCCAGCAAGGAGTACGCGCGGGTCCGTTTCGGCATCGGCCGGCCGCCCGGCCGGCAGGATCCGGCCGACTACGTGCTGTCCGACTTCTCCGCCGCCGAGCGCAAGGAGCTGGACTTTCTCGTCGATCGGGGGGCCGACGTGGTGGAGGCGATCATTCTCGAGGGTGTCGAGTGGGCGCAGAACAAATACCACGGGAGTTGATCCCATAGAGTCCGAACGGATAGATCGTTTGGGGGGTTTTGTCCGCCTCCCCATCCCGTGACGCTGACGCCGTCCGACCGTTGGTCACACGTATGCACCGGTTCGGTGCGAACGGCCGGCTATACGGGGGAGGTCCACGTTGCGGCGCGATCTGTCGGCGGATCAGGAGTCCGTCCTGACCGGGCCGACGGTGCAGCTGCCGCAACTGGTGGAGCTGCCGGAGCTTCGGCACAGTCCTAACCAGGGTCAGCCGCTGCGGCGTCCGAGACCGACGCGATCGGCCGGCAACACCAAGATCCCAATCCCGGTCCCGGGCCGGGACAACGCCCGGCCGCGCGCGGTTCAGGGCCGGCCCGACCCGGCGCGCAACGACGCCGCCGACCGCCACCGGTCGGCGAAGCGGAACCGGTCGGCCGCGACCCGCCCGGTCTCGCGGCCCTTCGTCCGGGTTCGCGGCCGGCACGCGGCGATGTCCCGCCGGCAGCGGTGGGAGCGGCGCTACGTGCGTTCGCTGGTGCTCTGCGACCTGCTGGCCGGAGTCACCGCCGGGGCGACGACGTTCGCGCTGCGCTTCGGCGACGAGGTGACCTCGTACACCCTGGCGTACATGGTGTTGACGGCCCTGCTGCCGGTGCTCCTTCCGGTGGTGCTCGCGGTCTCCCGGGCGTACGAGAGAAGGTTTTTGTTCGTCGGCACCGACGAATATCAGCGGGTCCTGCGGGGTGGGGTCGGCCTGATCGCGGGTACCGCCGTGATCTCCTACGCCCTCGACCTCGACCTGGCCCGCGGATATGTCCTCGCCGCCCTGCCGTCGGCCGTGGTGACCTCGGTCGTGCTGCGGTTCGCGCTGCGCAAGCGGCTGCACGTGGCCCGGTCGCGCGGGGAGAGCCTGCGCCGGGTGATCGTGGTCGGGCACGAGCTGTCGATCATCGGGATCACCCGCCAGCTGCGGCGCGAGCGCTACCACGGTCTCGAGGTGGTCGGTGCCTGTCTGCCGCCCGGGCACGACGGGGCCGGGATGTCCGGGCTTCCGATCTACGGCACCTTCGACGATGTGGCGCGGGCGGTCGAGCGGGCCGACGCCGACACCGTGGTCGTGCTCAGCTGTCCCGAGCTGGACGGGACCGCGCTGCGCCGGCTGGCCTGGCGCCTGGAGCGCGACGAGGTCGACCTGGTTGTGGCCAGCGCGCTGGTCGACGTGGCCGGGGCGCGCACCACGATCCGGCCGTTCGACGGGCTGCCGATGCTGCACGTCGAGCACCCGCGGCTGCACGGCGGCCTGCGCCTGGTGAAGGAGATGGTCGATCGGGTCGGCGCGTTCCTCCTGCTGGGGGCGTTCGGCCCGGTGCTGCTCGGGGTCGCACTGTGTGTGCGGCTCACCTCTCGGGGGCCGGTACTCTTTCGTCAGGTAAGAGTCGGCCGCGACGGACGCCTTTTCCGTATCTACAAGTTCCGGAGCATGTACGTCGACGCCGAGGCCCGGCTGGCCGAGCTACGGCACCTCAACGAACAGGATGGTGTGCTCTTCAAGATCCGTGACGATCCGCGGGTCACCGGAGTCGGACGCTGGTTGCGCCGGTTCTCCCTGGACGAGCTTCCGCAGCTGATCAACGTGCTGCTGGGGCAGATGTCGCTGGTCGGTCCGCGGCCCCCGTTGCCGTCGGAGGTGGCTGTCTACGCCGACGACGTGCGGCGCCGTCTTGCCGTCAAACCCGGCATGACGGGCCTGTGGCAGGTTTCCGGGCGATCGGACCTGCCGTGGGAGGAGGCAGTCAGGCTGGACCTGCGCTATGTGGAGAACTGGTCCCTCAGTTTGGACTTGGTGATCCTCTTGCGCACCATGACCGCGGTAATGCGGTCGTCAGGAGCGTATTGATGGATTGGGGAGTGGATCCCATGGGCGAGCAGACCGAGACGTCGCCGCGCATTCTGAGCCAGCGCGACGGCAACGCGGACGGTGGCGGCGCGCCGCCGGTCATCGACGCGGCCTTCGCTCGCTGGCTCGCCGACCGGGCCGGCCGGCTGCTGTTGCAGGTGCGGGATGACATGGGCTACACCGATGGGGCCGCCCTGAAGGCCGCCGGTGACAAGGCCGCCCACGACCTGCTGCGCACCGAATTGGCCCGATGGCGCCCGGCCGACGCGGTGCTCTCGGAGGAGGACGCGCAATCCCGGGAGGTCGGGGCCGGTGCCGACCGGCTCGGTGCCGGCCGGGTCTGGATCGTCGACCCGCTGGACGGCACCCGCGAGTTCTCCGAGGAGGGCCGCACCGACTGGGCGGTCCACGTGGCGCTCTGGACGGCCGACTGCAGCAGCCCGAGCTGTCTCGCCGCGGGCGCGGTCGCGATGCCGGCCCAGCACCGCACGATGGCCACCGACCACCCGCCGGCCTACCCGCCGCTGCCGCTCGAGTCGGCGACCGGGGGCCCGATCCGGATCGCCGCCAGCCGCACCCGGCCGCCCGCCTTCGTGACCGCGCTGGCCGAGGACACCGGCGCCACGTTGGTGCCGATGGGCTCGGCCGGAGTCAAGATCGCCGCGGTGATCAACGGGGAGGCCGACGCGTACGTACACGCCGGCGGTCAGTACGAGTGGGACTCGGCCGCTCCGGTCGCTGTGGCGCTGGCCACCGGGCTGCACGCTAGCCGAATCGACGGTTCTGCGCTGAAATACAACGAGGCGGATCCGAAATTGCCGGACCTGGTGGTGTGCCGCAAGGATCTCGCTCCTCGGTTGCTTGCAGCGTTGCAGCGTCACCTTCCGTCAGAATGACCTTCCCCGCCGGCAACTGGAGTTCCGCCGTATGAGCCAAGCGAAGCCCTACCGAGTCTCCCACCTCGATGCCCTGGAGGCGGAGAGCATCTTCGTGATGCGCGAGGTGATGGCCGAGTTCGAGCGCCCGGTACTGCTCTTCTCGGGCGGCAAGGACTCGATCGTGATGCTGCGCCTGGCCGAGAAGGCCTTCGCCCCGGCCAAGGTCCCGTTCCCGGTCATGCACGTCGACACCGGCCACAACTTCCCCGAGGTGCTCGAGTTCCGCGACACCCGGGTGGCCGCGCTCGGCCTCAACCTGGTGGTGGCCAGCGTGCAGGAGGCGATCGACACCGGCCTGGTCCGCGAGCTGCCGGACGGCACCCGCAACCGCATCCAGACCCCGGTGCTGCTGGCCGCGGTCGAGAAGTACCGCTTCGACGCGCTGTTCGGCGGTGCCCGGCGCGACGAGGAGAAGGCGCGGGCCAAGGAGCGGGTGTTCAGCTTCCGCGACGAGTTCGGCCAGTGGGACCCGAAGAACCAGCGCCCCGAGCTGTGGTCGCTGTACAACGGGCGGCACCACCCCGGCGAGTCGATCCGGGTGTTCCCGCTGTCCAACTGGACCGAGCTCGACATCTGGCACTACATCGCCCGTGAGCGGGTGCCCCTGCCGTCGATCTACTACGCCCACGACCGTGAGGTCGTCGAGCGCGACGGCATGTTCTACGCGGTCAACGAGTTCATCCGGCTGCGCGACGGCGAGACCTCCGCGGTGCGAAGGGTGCGTTACCGCACGGTCGGCGACGCGTCACAGACCGCGGCCGTGCTGTCCGAGGCCGACACCGTGGACAAGGTCATCGACGAGGTGGCGGCGACCCGGATCACCGAGCGGGGAGCGACCCGCGGCGACGACCGGGTCAGCGAGGCCGCGATGGAAGACCGCAAGCGAGAGGGTTACTTCTGATGAGTCAGGCCGTCCTGGAGACCGAGGCGGCTGCCGCGCGCCCGATGGATCTGTTGCGTTTCGCGACCGCGGGCAGCGTGGACGACGGGAAGTCGACCCTGATCGGCCGCCTGCTGTACGACACCAAGTCGCTCTTCACCGACCAGCTCGAGGCGGTCGAGGCGGTGTCGGCCGCGCGCGGCGACGAATACACCAACCTGGCGCTGCTCACCGACGGCCTGCGGGCCGAGCGGGAGCAGGGCATCACGATCGACGTGGCGTACCGCTACTTCGCGACGCCCCGGCGCAAGTTCATCATCGCCGACACCCCCGGCCACATCCAGTACACGCGGAACATGGTCACCGGCGCGTCCACCGCCGACCTGGCCCTGATCCTGGTCGACGCCCGTAAGGGCCTGGTCGAGCAGTCCCGCCGGCACGCGTTCCTGACCACGCTGCTGCGCGTGCCGCACCTGGTGCTCTGCGTCAACAAGATGGACCTGGTCGACTGGGACAAGGCGGTCTACGACAAGATCGCCGACGAGTTCACGTCGTTCGCGGCCAAGCTCGACGCGCCCGACCTGACGATCATCCCGATCTCGGCGCTCAACGGCGACAACATCGCTTCCCGGTCCGAGAAGTCACCCTGGTACGAGGGGCCGTCGCTGCTGCACCACCTCGAGCACGTGCACATCGCCTCCGACCGCAACCTGGTCGACGTGCGCTTCCCGGTGCAATATGTGATCCGCCCGCAGTCGACCACGGTGACCGACTACCGCGGTTACGCCGGTCAGGTCGCCAGCGGCGTGCTCAAGCCGGGCGACGAGGTCATGGTGCTGCCGTCCGGGCTGACCAGCACGATCGCGTCGATCGACACCGCCGACGGGCCGGTCGACGAGGCGTTCCCGCCGATGTCGGTGACCGTGCGGCTCTCCGACGAGATCGACATCTCGCGGGGCGACATGATCTGCCGGCCGCACAACGCGCCCGAGGTCGCCCAGGACATCGAGGCGATGATCTGCTGGATGGACGAGAGCGCGCCGCTGCGGGTCGGCGGAAAATATTCGATCAAGCACACCACCCGGACCGCCCGTACGGTGGTCCGCGGCCTGCAGTACCGGCTCGACGTCAACACGCTGCACCGCGACGACACCGCCGAGCAGTTGGCGCTCAACGAGATCGGCCGGGTGCGGCTGCGCACCACGGTCCCGTTGCTCGCCGACGAATACCGCCGCAACCGCACGACCGGGGGCTTCATCCTGATCGACGAGTCGACCAACCGGACCGTCGCGGCTGGCATGATCATCGAAGCCCAGTAGCCGACGTTCAGCCAGTAGCCGACGTTCACCGGTGGGGTGCCGCGGCGTTCGCATGACGCCGCCGCGGCACCGGGGCCGGCCGCAGCGTCGCCCACACCACCTTGCCGATCGGCGTCGGCAGCGAACCCCACGCGGTGGCCGTCGCGGCCACCATCTGCAGTCCCCGGCCCCGCTCGTCGAGCGGGTCGCCCGGGCGCGGGCGCGGCTGCTGGATGATCCGCGGATGCCGGTCGAAACGGTCGGCCACCGCCACCTGCAGCCCCGAACCACGCCGGGTCACCACCACGGTCAGCTCGGTGCCGGCATGCTCGACCGCGTTGGTGACCAGCTCGGACATCACCGCGCGGGCCGGATGCAACAGCTCGGCCAGCCCCCACCGCCGGCACGCGTCGCCGACCAGGTTGCGCGCGGTGCTCGGCGCCTCCGGCACCGGCGCCACGGTCACGCTCATCCGGCCGCCGTCCGGCAGTCGCCCGGCGATCGCCACCCGGGTCTGCCGGACCCGGGCATAGAGCGGCAGGTGCTTCCGCGAGCAGAGCCTCAACAGCCGGCCGGCGAGCGGCAGGCCGGGCGGAACACACAACGCGAGCTGCAGCGGCGGCTCGAGCTGGGCGGCGGCGCCTTGCGCCCCGATCCAGGTCGCGGCACTTTCCGTACGCGGATCAGCCAGCGAGGACAGGTCGACGATGAGTGCCTCCGGATGGTCGCCGAGGCACTTGGCCAGCGCCCGCGAGACTTCCCGGGCGAGCGCCGCGCCCCACGCGCCGAGTACGGTCATCAGCATCACGGCGGCATCCACGTCGCTCTCGACGTGGACCGCGGGCTCCTGCACCGGAAGGCAGGCAGCGCTGGTGGGCATGCGGTCACCGTAGCGGGGCGCGGGGCCGGATTGGCCGCCCCTTAGCTCCCCCGGGTGATCGGCCGTAAGTACTGCAACGTTGTAGAGTGCGAAGCCGTGCCGCCGGGGCTGAGGGACGTCGCCGCGCGCGCCGGCGTTTCGATCAAGACGGTCTCCAACGTGGTGAACGGATATGTCCACGTGGCACCGGACACCCGGGCCCGCGTGCAGGCGGCGATCGACGCCCTGGGCTATGTGCCCAATCTGGCCGCCCGCCAGCTGCGCGGGGGTCGTTCCGGGGTGATCGCCCTGGCCGTGCCCGAGCTTCCGGCACCCTACTTCGCCGAGCTGGCCGGCCTGATCGTGCAGGCGGCCGAGCGCCGCCGCTGGACCGTGCTGATCGACCAGACCGACGGGCGGGCCGACCGGGAGCGTGACCTGCTGGCCGGGCTGCGCCGGCACGCCATCGACGGGCTGATCTTCAGTCCGTCGGCCCTGAGCGGGGAGGAAGTGGTCGCGTCCGGTGGGCCGCCGGCGGTGCTGCTGGGCGCCCGGGCCGGGCCGGGCGCGGCCGACCATGTCGCGGTCGACGACCGTGCGGCCGGTGCGGATGCCACCCGGCACCTGTGCGAACTGGGGCGGAAGCGGATCGCGGTGATCGGCGTGCCCGACGACTCGCCGCGTGCGACGGCCGCCCGCCGCCGGCTGGCCGGCTATCGGGGCGCGCTCGCCGAGACCGGGCTGGCCGGCGACCCGGCGCTGGAGGTCGGGGTGGTCCGCTTCGGCCGGGCCGAGGGCGCGGCCGCGATGGTCCGCCTGCTCGACCAGCCCCGGCCGCCGGACGCCGTTTTCTGCGTCAACGACCTGCTCGCCCTCGGTGCGCTGCGCACGCTGCACCAGCGCGGGATCGGCGTGCCGCGCGACGTGGCCCTGATCGGCTTCGACGACATCGAGGACGGCCGGTTCAGCACGCCGACGCTGAGCACGGTCGCCCCGGACACCCCGCGGATCGCTCAGCTCGCGGTGGACCTGCTGGCCGAGCGGCTCGGTGAGGGCCGGGTCGCCGCCGGCCCGCCCCGCGAACTGCACGTCGAGCACCGCCTGCTGCTCCGCGAGAGCACCGTCGGCTGATCTTTTTGAGCTTTGAACCCGGGTGACGCGAAGAGCGATGCCCGGGACGCTTACGTGTTCGCCGGCCCAGCCCGCCTTAGCTCCGCCCGGATTCGGCCTCGTCGTCGTCGTGCTCGCCGGCCCGATCGATCGCCCCCATCAGGGCGCCCGTGATGTCGCCCGCCGGCACGGCGATCGACTCGCCGTAGTCCTCGGCGGCGCCCGGCTCCGGGGTCGGTGTCGTGCCGGCGCCCGCGAAACCGGCGTCGTTGGGCTCGTCGTGCTCGTGCTCGGTGGCTTCCTGCTGCGGTTCGCTGGTCATGCCCACCCGGATACCCCCGGGTGAGCGTGCCTAAAGCTTCGTCGCGCCCGCGCTGGCGACCGCGACCCACGCCGTGGCCGGGGTGAACCCGCGCTCGGCGTACGCCGCGTCGACGGACTTCGTCACCTCGGAGGCCCGGTCGGTGTCGATCAGGGCCACCACGCAACCGCCGAAGCCGCCGCCGGTCATGCGGGCGCCGTACGCCCCCGCGTCGAGAGCCGCCTGGACCGCCACGTCGACCTGGTCGACCGTGATCTCGAAGTCGTCGCGCATCGACGCGTGGGAGGCGGTCAGCAGCGGGCCGATCTCGCGGATCCGCCCCGACTTGAGCAGCTCGACGGTGTCGAGCACGCGCTGGTCCTCGGTGACCACGTGCCGCACCCGGCGCCGCATGACCGGGTCGTCGAGCCGGGCCAGCGCGGCATCGAGCCCGTCGGCCGGGACGTCGCGCAGCGCGGGCACGCCGAGGATGCGGGCCGCCTCCTCGCACGACTTGCGACGGGCGCCGTACTCACCGTCGCTGTGGTGGTGCGGCGCGTTGCTGTTGATGATGAGGATGGTCAGGCCGGCCGCCGACAGGTCGAACGGGATCTGCTCGACCGCGTAGGTGCGGCAGTCCAGGAACAGGGCGTGGTCGGCGGTGCAGCGCAGCGACGCCGACTGGTCCATGATCCCGGTCGGGGCGCCCACGTACACGTTTTCGGAGCGCTGGACCAGCTTCGGCCGCTCCTCGATGGCGATCTCCAGGCCGCCGAGGTCGGCCAGGGCGGTGAGCACCGCGCACTCCAGCGCGTGCGAGGAGGACAGGCCAGAGCCGAGCGGCACGTCGGAGGCGATCGCGATGCGGGCCGGCGGCACGGTGTATCCGGCGTCGCGCAGCGCCCACACCACGCCGGCCACGTAGCCGCCCCAGCCGTCGACCGCACCCGGGGCGCCGGCCTCGGCGACACCGAACGACACCGGGTCCTGGGCGAGGCTCGAGCAGGCCGACCAACCTTCGCCGCCGGGGGCGGCGGCCGCGATCGTACGCATCGGGAGCGCGAACGGGAGCACGAAGCCCTCGTTGTAGTCGGTGTGCTCGCCGATCAGGTTGACGCGTCCGGGGGCGGCCCACAGACCGGTCGGTTCGGAACCGTATTCCTTGCGGAACGCGGCTGCCGCGTCGTCAGCGACGGTCATCTCGCAGTGCTCCTGTCAGGCCACGTGGGCGCGGTAGAAGGTCCAGGCGTCGCCGATCATCGCCGGCAACGTGTTCTTCTGCGGCACCCAGCCGAGCTCGTCGCGGGCCTTGGCCGACGAGGCGACCAGGGTGGCCGGATCGCCGTCGCGGCGCGGGGCCATCTCGACCGGCAGTTCGGCGCCGGTGACCTCGCGGGCCGCCTCGACGACCTGCTTGTTGGAGAAGCCGTTGCCGTTGCCCAGGTTGTAGATCTTGTGCTCGCCGGCGGTGGCCGCGTCGAGGGCCAGCAGGTGGGCTCGCGCGAGGTCCTCGACGTGGATGTAGTCGCGCACGTTGGTGCCGTCGGCGGTCGGGTAGTCGTCGCCGAACAGCTGCAGCTTGTCGCGCTTGCCGGCCGCCACCTGCAGGGCGATCGGGATCAGGTGGGTCTCGGGATCGTGCCGCTCGCCGATCTCGTGACCGTCGCGGATGTACGCCCCGGCGACGTTGAAGTAGCGCAGCGACACCGCGGCCAGCCGGTGGGCGAACGCCTCCGAGGTCAGCGCGTGGTCGAAGGTCAGCTTGGTCGCGCCGTAGGTGTTGGTCGGCGCCTTGACCGCCGTCTCGGGGATCGGCAGCTCGAGGGGATTGCCGTAGACCGCGGCGGTGGACGAGAAGATGAAGCGGGGCACCCGGGCCGCGCGGACGGCGTCGAGCAGCGCGAGGGACTTCACGACGTTGTCGTGCCAGTAGAGCTCGGGCCTGACCATCGACTCGCCGGCCGCGATCAGGCCCGCGAAGTGCAGCACCGCGTCGAACCCGGCGTCCGGGGTGAGCACGTCGGCGGCGTCCTCGATGTCCTTCTCGACGAAGGTCGCGTCGGGCGCGACCGCCTCGCGGAACCCGGTGACCAGGTTGTCGAGCACGACCACCTCGTGGCCGGCGTCGAGCAGCAGCCGGCTGGTGACGCTGCCGACGTAGCCGGCGCCCCCGGTGACGAGCAGTTTCACGCGATTTCCCTTTCGACGGCGGCTGAGGACAAGAATCCCCCATAAACGCTCACGAGTCAACAACTTCAAACATCAGACAATCGGGCCCGGGGGGTTCGCGGCCCGCCTGTAGAGACTGACACAATGGCGTTCATGTCCGACGCCGCCCGCCGCCCGCGAGTGCTCTCCGGCATCCAGCCGACCGCCGACTCGTTCCACCTCGGCAACTACCTGGGCGCGGTGCGCAACTGGGTGGCGATGCAGGATTCGCACGACGCGTTCTACTGCGTGGTCGACCTGCACGCGATCACGATGGGGCATGACCCGGCGACTCTGCGCAGCCGCACCCGGGTCTCGGTCGCCCAGCTGCTCGCGGTCGGGCTCGACCCGGAGCGCTGCACGCTGTTCGTGCAGTCCCACGTGCCCGAGCACGCGCAGCTGGCCTGGGTGCTCAGTTGCATCACCGGGTTCGGCGAGGCCGGCCGCATGGTCCAGTTCAAGGACAAGTCGGCCAAGGCCGCCGAGACGACGACGGTGGGGCTGTTCACCTACCCGGTCCTGCAGGCCGCCGACATCCTGCTCTACCAGGCCGACCAGGTGCCGGTCGGGGAAGACCAGCGGCAGCACCTTGAGCTGACCCGCGACCTCGCGCAGCGCTTCAACACGCGGTTCGGGCCGACGTTCACGGTCCCCTCGGCGTACATCGTCCGCGACACCGCCAAGATCACTGACCTGCAGGACCCGACGTCGAAGATGTCGAAGTCGGCCTCCTCGCCCAACGGCATCATCGAGCTGCTGGAAGACCCGGCCCGCTCGGCCAAGAAGATCAAGTCGGCGGTCACCGACACCGGCCGCGAGATCCTCTACGACGAGGAGAACAAGCCCGGCGTCAGCAACCTCCTGACGATGTATGCGGCTCTCACCAACCGCGCCATCGACGAGCTGCTCGAGCAATACGAGGGCAAGGGCTACGGCGACCTCAAGAAGGACCTGGCCGAGGTGGTGGTCGAGTTCGTCAAGCCGATCCAGGAGCGCACCAAGGCCTTCCTCGACGACCCCGGCCACCTCGACAAGGTGCTGGCCATCGGGGCCGAGAAGGCCCGCGCCGTCTCGGCGGTCACGCTCGCCACGGCGTACCAGAAGGTGGGTTTTCTCAGCCCGGCGCGCGGGGCCTGAACCCCGGTGGATGACCCGGTGGATGACCCGGTGGATGACCCGGTGACCGAGGCGGGCCCGGCGACGAGGATCGGCGTCGCGATCGACATCCCCGACCCGTGGGGTCCGATGCTGACCCGGCGCCGGGGCGCCGCCGGTGACCCGCAGGCCGCCTATACGCCGGCCCACGTCACGCTGCTCGGCCCGACCGAGGTGGCGACGGCCGACCTGCCGGCGATCGAGCGGCACCTGGAGAAGGTCGCCGCCGATCAGGAGCCGTTCACCGTCCAGCTGCGCGGCACCGGCACGTTCCGGCCGGTCACCGAGGTGGTCTTCGTGACCCTGGTGGTCGGCATCAGCGAGTGCGAGCTGCTGGCCGAGGCGATCACGTCGGCCGACGAGGTCAGCCGGGAGGCCCGGTTCCCCTACCACCCGCACGTCACGGTCGCCCAGGACGTGCCGGCCGAGGCGCTCGACGAGGTGTTCGAGGACCTGGCCGGGTTCTCGTGCAAGTTCCCGGTCACCGCGTTCACGCTGTTCTCGCACGGCGGCGAGGGGCCCTGGCGGCCCCGCCGCGACTTTCCCCTGGGCCGCCTCGCGCTGGGCGACCTCGCACCCGGCGCCTGACGTACGGTCGCCCGGTGAATCCGATTGATCGGGCCTACAACGCCGCCGAGTCGCGGATCATGCGGGTGCGCCTGCGCTCCCGCTACTTCGACCACTTCTGCCGGGCCCTGCTGCGCTTCTGGGAGGTGCAGGGTGGACGGCTGGCCGCCGCGATCGCCTACTACGGATTCTTCGCGATCTTCGCGTTGCTGCTGATCGGCTACTCGGTCTTCGGCATCCTGCTGACCAACAACACCCAGCTGTTCGACATCGTGCGTGACTTCCTCCGGCAAAACCTGCCGTTCCTCGACGTGCAGGCCATCCTCGACAGCGGCCGGACGGTCGGCATCGTCGGCATCGTCGGCCTGACCTTCACCGGCATCGGCTGGGTCGAGGCGATCCGCTCCTCGCAGCGGCTGATCTGGAAGGTCCCCGAGCAGCCCGGTTACATCGGGGTGCGGCAGGCGCTCGACCTGCTCGTGCTGATCGGCATCCTGCTGCTGCTCGCCGCCTCCCAGCTCGCGGTCTATGGCCTCGAGCGGCTGCTGCACTGGCTGGCCGGCGGTTTGCTGCTCTCGGCGATCAGCCTGCTGCTCACGGTCGCGGTCAACATGCTGCTGGCGGCGGCGTTGCTCGGGGCGGTGCCGCGATTGCGGATGACCGTACGCCGCATGGCACCCCCGGTCCTGCAGGTCGGCATCGGGCTGACCCTGCTCAACACGGTCGGCAAGTCGTTCGTCGGCCTGGTCGAACGTAACCCGGCGTACGGGCTGGTCGGTTCGGCGGTCGGCGTGCTGGTCTATCTGTACGTCTTCAACCAGCTGCTGCTCTTCGGCGCGTCCTGGGCGGCGACCAGTCCCCACGGCCGCGTCGTTGATCTCTCAGCTGACGATAAAAATGCCCCAGTGGGGCAAAATACCTGGATTCGGTACAGCCGCCCGGAATGATGTGGCCGTGGGCTCACTCGTGACACTGGACCTGCCCCCGGACTCCCCGGTGGCCGACCTCCCGTGGGTCATCACGATCGGGTCGCTCGGCGACGAGGAGGACTGGGAACCGGTCGTCTGCGGGCCCTACGAGCGGGCCCACGCGCTGGCCCTGGCCCAGGCCGTGGTGGCCGACGAAGACCTGCTCGCGGTCGTCGAGCCGCTGCTGCCCCGCCCGGACGCCGACGCGATCCGCGACGAGATCGAACTCGCGCGCGCGGCGGCCGAGGCGCCGGCCGACCCGGACGACCCGGGGTTCGACGAGGAGGCGTACGAGACGCGGCGGGTGCGGCCCGGCCGTGCGCCGACCGAGGCCGAGGTGCGCGAGGGCTGGGCCCGGATCGCGGCGCGGTTGTCCGGCTGAGCGGGCGGCGGGCGGGACGAATGTCGCGGGTGGAAGCAGCGCGGACCCCGGCCCGGAGGTCCGGGACGAGGCCGGGTGGGCGCTGCGGTGTTCACCGCGTACCGAAAGCAGGCGTGACCGGACCGCCGGGCCGGACCCACCGGTTGAGATAGTGGGGTCATGGTGATCTCGCGGAAGTGGGCCCTCTTCCTGGTCGGCGTCGGGGTGTGGACGTGGCTGATCTGGCCGCGCTTCGCGCTCGCGATCTGGGACGACGACCGCGCGTTCCGGAACGGGACGCCGACCGCCTTCCTCTGGGTGCACGCGGTTCTGATCGTCGCCTCGCTGACGATCGGCACCGTGGTCGGCGGGTTGGGCATCCGCGCCTGGCGGGCGGGGGGAAAGACCATCGGCCGACCGGCCAAAGCTGAAGAATTCGCGGCTTCCGGGGCGGGTCGGCCGCAAGATTGACGGCTGGTCGCGCTTCTCACCGGTCAATTCCCGCCGAACCGCATCTGAAGGGCCGGTGGCGGCCGGCGCTTGATAACGGTGCGCCAACAGTCCGGCCGGAATTGCCTCCGCCGCTGTGGCCTGCGGTTACGCTCCCGACCTGAAGACACACCCGACGGAGGTCGGGTGTGCGGTGGAAGGAGGGCGTCTTGCGCCCGGTACGTGGGAAGCGGATCGTTGCGATTCTCGCGGCGGGTGGGCTGACGCTCACTGCGGCTGCGTGTGGCAAGGCCCCGGACAGCAGCTCGAGCAGCGGTGGCGGTGCGAGTGCCGGCACAGCCGCGACATACAAGGCCTGCATGGTGACCGACACCGGCGGCATCGACGACAAGTCGTTCAACGCCTCGGCGTGGGCCGGCATCCAGGCGGCCAAGAGCCAGGCCGCCAACGTCGAGCCGAAGTACGTCGCCTCCACCGCGGAGAGCGACTACGAGCCCAACCTGCGCGGCTTCACGACGCAGAACTGCAACTTCATCCTCGCGGTCGGCGGCCTGATGGGCGACGCCACCAAGAAGGTCGCGGCGGAGAACCCGAAGTCGCAGTTCGCGATCGTCGACAGCAACAGCCCGGCGTCCAACGTCTACCCGATGCAGTTCGAGACCGACCAGGCCGCGTTCCTGGCCGGCTACCTCGCCGCGGGTTACTCGAAGTCCAAGAAGGTGGCGACGTTCGGCGGCCTCAAGATCCCGCCGGTCACCATCTTCATGGACGGGTTCGCCGACGGCGTGGCCTATTACAACCAGGTCAAGAAGACGAACGTCCAGGTGCTCGGCTGGGACAAGGCCAAGCAGAACGGCTCGTTCACCCAGGACTTCGCCAGCCCGGCCAAGGGCAAGGCGCTGGCCAGCACGTTCGTCGCGCAGGGAGCCGACATCGTGATGCCGGTCGCCGGCGGCACCGGCCTCGGCGCGGCCGAGGTGGCCAAGAGCTCCGGCGGCAAGGTCTCGGTCATCTGGGTCGACCAGGACGGCTGCAAGAGCGCGGCGCAGGACTGCGACGTCTTCCTGACCACGGTCGAGAAGAACGTCACCGACGCGGTGCAGAAGGCCGTCGTCACCGGTGCCGGTGGCCAGGCGCTCGCCGCCTCCCCGGGCTACCTGGGCAACCTGGAGAACAACGGCGTCTCGCTGGCGCCCTACAACCAGTTCGACAGCAAGGTCGACTCGGGCCTGAAGGGCGAGGTCGACCAGCTCAAGCAGGACATCATCTCGGGCAAGGTCAAGGTCACCTCCGCGGCCGATCCCAAGTAGGTTTCTCACAAAGTAAGATCCTGGCCGCCGTGTAGCTGCGAAGAACTTTCGCGGCTTCGCGGCGGCCAATCTAATGGTCACGAGGGGTCGGGAGATTCCGCTGAGACTCGAATTGCGCGGTATCACCAAGCGCTTCGGCGACCTGGTGGCCAACGATCACATCGACATCACCGTCGAGCCCGGCGAGGTGCACGGCCTGCTGGGCGAGAACGGCGCCGGCAAGTCGACGCTGATGAACCAGCTCTACGGACTCCTCCAGCCGGACGAGGGCGAGATCCTCGTCGACGGCGTCCCCAAGGTGTTCCGCAGCCCACGGGACGCCATCGCGGCCGGCATCGGCATGGTCCACCAGCACTTCATGCTCATCCCGGTCTTCACCGTGGCGGAAAACATCGCGCTCGGCGCCGAGGAGACGACCGGCGGCCCGCTGGGCTGGCTCGACCGCCGCCGCAACCGGCGCGACGTCCTCGAGACCTCCAAGAAGTACGGCCTGCCGGTCGACCCGGACGCCCTGGTGGAAAACCTGCCGGTCGGCGCACAGCAACGGGTCGAGATCGTTAAGGCCCTGACCCGCGACGTCGACCTGCTCATCCTCGACGAACCGACCGCGGTGCTCACCCCACAGGAGACCGACGAGCTGCTCGCGGTCATGCGCGGGCTGGCCGAATCGGGCAAGTCGATCGTCTTCATCACCCACAAGCTGCGCGAGGTCAAGGCGATCGCCGACCGGATCACGGTGATCCGCCGCGGGCGTACGGTCGGGATCGCCACCCCGGACACCTCCGAGGACGAGCTGGCCGCGCTCATGGTCGGCCGCGAGGTCAGCCTCGGGGTCACCAAGACCCCGGCCGAACCGGGCGACGAGGTGCTCAAGGTCAGCAAGCTGGTGGTCGACGACGAGCGGGGCGTCCGCGTCGTCGACGGGGTCGACCTGACCGTGCGGGCCGGCGAGGTGCTCGGCATCGCCGGCGTGCAGGGCAACGGGCAGACCGAGCTGGCCGAGGCGCTGGTCGGGCTGCGCGTGCCGCGCGCCGGCACGATCGAGCTGGACGGGCGCGACCTGGCCGGCCGCACCACCAAACAGATCCTCGGGGCGGGCGTCGGCTACATCCCCGAGGACCGCAGCCTCGACGGCGTGGTCAAGGACTTCACGGTCGCCGAAAACCTGGTGCTCGACATGTACGACCGGGCGCCGTACGGCAACGCGTTCAAGCTCAACCCCTCGATGATCGCCGACTCGGCCCGCGAACGGGTCGAGCGCTTCGACATCCGTACGTCGTCGGCCGAGGCGAACGTCGGCACGCTCTCCGGCGGCAACCAGCAGAAGGTCGTGGTGGCCCGCGAGATGTCGCGGCCGCTCAAGCTGATGATCGCGTCGCAGCCGACCCGGGGCGTGGACGTGGGCTCGATCGAGTTCATCCACAACCAGATCGTTCACGAGCGGGACACCGGCACCGCCGTGATCGTGATCTCCAGCGAGCTGGACGAGGTGGTCGGCCTGGCCGACCGCATCGCGGTGATGTACCGCGGCCGCATTCTCGCGGTGGTCGCGCCGGACCGCCCCCGCGAGGAGCTGGGCCTGCTCATGGCCGGCGTCGTCGCGCCGGAGGCCGGTGTCGTCTCTGGGGATGCCGGCGTCGTTTCTCAGGAAGAAGGAAGCGAGTGAGCACCACCGCCGAGGCCCCGCCCGAGCCCGCGGAGGGTGAGGAGAAGAAGCCGGAGTCGTTCCTCTCGCTGTTCGTGCGCAACCTGTGGTCGGCCAACACGGTCACCGTGACGGTCCTGTCGATCGTGCTCGCGTTGGTGATCAGCGCGGTGCTGGTCATCGTGTCCGACCCCCACGTGCTGTCGACGTACTCGTACTTCACCTCCCGGCCGAGCGACGCCCTGAGCCAGAGCTGGGGCCTGGTCAGCAACGCGTACTACGACCTGTTCAAGGGCGCGGTCTTCGACCCGCTGTCCGTACAGAAGTGGCTCGACGGCACCGGCACCTGGCAGAACGCGCTCAACCCGATCTCGGAGACGCTGACCTACGCGGCGCCGCTGGTCTTCACCGGCCTCTCGGTCGCGCTCGCCTTCCGCGGCGGCCTGTTCAACATCGGCGGCCAGGGGCAGGCGATCCTGGGCTGCGTCCTCTCCGCGGTGGCCGGCTTCTCGCTCGGCCTGCCGATCGTGCTCAACCTGATCGTGGCGCTCGTCGCCGGCGCGGTCGGCGGGGCGATCTGGGGCTTCATCCCGGGCTTCCTGAAGGCCCGGACCGGAGCCCACGAGGTGATCATCACGATCATGCTCAACTACACGGCCGGGCTGTTCCTGAACTGGCTGATCCTGACCAAGGGAGTCCAGGACCCGAACCGCAGCGACGCGATCAGCAAGACCATCCACCACAGCGCCGAGCTGCCGGCCATGCCCGCCCCGCTGCGGGTGCACCTGGGCATCGTGCTGGCGGTGCTGGCCACGGCCGGTGTGGCGTGGCTGATCAACCGGTCCTCGTTCGGCTTCGAGCTGCGGGCGGTCGGCCTCAACCCGCCGGCCGCGCGCACCGCCGGCATGAGCGTCGCCCGCACGTACACGATGCTGATGGTGGTCGCCGGCGCGCTGGCCGGCCTCGGCGGCGCGACCCAGGTGCTCGGCACCGCCGACCGGCTCACCCCGCAGGTGGCCGGCAACATCGGCTTCGACGGCCTGCTGGTCGCCCTGCTCGGACGCAACAAACCCTGGGGCACTCTGCTCGCCGCGATCCTCTACGGCGGTCTGCGGGCCGGCGGCAACTACCTGCAGAGCGACCTCAGCATCTCGATCCAGCTGGTCACCGTGATCCAGGCCCTGATCGTCGTCTTCATCGCCGCGCCCGCCCTGGTCAAGGCGATCTTCCAGCTCCGCGCCGCCCGGTCCGCCCGGCTCGGCGCCTCGATGGCGAAGGGCTGGTGAGCGGGGTGACCACCGCTACCGTCGAGGAAACCCCGGAGACCGTCGCGGTACCCGAGCCGTTCTGGACCCGGTCACGCCGCCTCGGTGCCGGCATCACCGCGATCGGCGTGATCGCGGCCGTGGTCTTCGGGCCGCTGGCCGAGTCCAAGACCGCCAAGTTCACGCTCAGCGAGGACGCCAGTGGCGCCGCGCTGAAGATCAACGGGCAGCTCGGCACCATCCTGTTCGGCGTCATCACGATCGTGATCGGCGTCCTGATGCTGACCGGCCGGGTCCGCCGCCGCTCCAACGCGCTGCTGGTGGCCGGCATCGTCACCTTCGTCATCTCGTTCCTGTGCTGGCAGGTGGCCGGGCAGTTCCTGCCCATCGCGGCGACCGCCCGGTTCTCGCTCGAACTGGCCCTGCCGCTGATCCTGGGCGCGCTGGCCGGTGTCCTCGGTGAGCGTTCCGGCGTGGTCAACGTCGGCATCGAGGCCCAGTTCCTGACCGGCGCGTTCTGCGCCGCGCTGTTCGGCACCCTGGCCACCAGCCTGTGGGCCGGGGTGATCAGCGCCATGCTCGGCGGCGTCCTGATCGCGGCCCTGCTGGCGGTACTGGCGATCAAGTTCCTGGTCGACCAGGTCGTGGTCGGCGTGGTGCTCAACCTCTTCGCGGCCGGCATAACCGGCTTCCTCTACGACCGGCTCATGCAGCCCAACGCGGCCAAGTACAACCAGCCGCCGCACCTGACCGACATCAAGGTGCCCGGCCTGTCCAGCATCCCGGTGATCGGCCCGGTGCTGTTCCACACCAACGTGCTGGTCTGGCTCGCGCTGATCCTGGTCGTCGTCATCCACTTCGCGCTCAAGCGCACCCGCTGGGGTCTGCGCACCCGGGCGGTCGGCGAGCACCCGGTCGCGGCCGACACGGTCGGCGTGCGGGTACGCGGGCTGCGGTACACCAACGTGCTGATCGGCGGCCTGATCGCCGGTGCCGGTGGGTCGTACTTCACGCTGATCTCCAGCGACGCGTTCACCGGAGGGATGACCGGGGGCCTCGGCTACATCGCGCTGGCGGCACTCATCTTCGGTCGGTGGACGCCGTTCGGGGCGCTCGGCGCGGCCCTGTTCTTCGGCTTCACCCAGGAACTCGCCAACTATCTGGGTGCCATCGGCAGCCCGGTGCCCAACCAGTTCCTCAACATGCTGCCCTACCTCGCGACCATCGTCGCGGTGGCCGGGCTGGTCGGCCGGGTGCGCGCTCCGAAGGCCGACGGTGTGCCGTACGTGAAGAGCTGAGCCCGCCGCCCGCGGGTTGGTGCACAATCGGCGCATGGAGATCGACTGGGCCGGGTTGCGTGCGCAGGCCATCGAGGCCATGCGGCACGCGTACGCCCCCTACTCCGACTTTCCGGTCGGAGTGGCGGGGCTGGTGGACGACGGCCGGGTGGTCGTCGGCTGCAACGTGGAGAACGCCTCGTACGGCGTCACGCTCTGCGCCGAATGCGGACTGGTCAGTTCGCTGATCGCGACCGGCGGCGGGCGGCTGGTGGCCGTCTCCTGCGTGGACGCCAACGGCGCGCCGCTGATGCCCTGCGGGCGCTGCCGGCAGCTGCTCTGGGAGCACGGCGGGCCGCACTGCCTCGTCGAGTCGCTGCCCCGGCCGCTGACCATGGCCGAACTGCTGCCGCACGCGTTCGGCCCGGACGACCTGGACAAGGTCACCGGTCCGGCGTCCGGCCATCAGGTGCCGACCGAGCTGGCCCGGTGGCGGGGGCGGGGCACCGTGTTCGTGCACCCCGACCTGCACGGCGGCGAGACGGTGTGGACCGGTTACTGGGAGCGGTCGGGCGGCAGCCCGGCCGAGAGCGACGCCGACAAGGGCGTCCTCGAGGAGGGGCCGAACTTCCCCACCACCGCGGAAGCGGTGTCCTGGGGACAGGTCCGCACGCCACGGATCGTGGTGGTGGACGCCGACGGCGGCCTGACCTGGGCCGGCGAGGGAGAACCACCGGAGGGCATCCCCGCCCGGTGGCAGGGATAGGCAGAGGACGAAGAGTATGAGCGAGTTCGCGGCGGTCGACGTCATCCGGGCCAAGCGGGACGGTGGCGAGCTGAGCGACGCCCAGATCGACTGGGTGGTGGACGCCTACACCAAGGGCGTGGTCGCCGACGAGCAGATGTCGGCGCTGGCCATGGCGATCCTGCTGCGGGGCATGACGCCGCGGGAGATCGCCCGGTGGACCGCCGCGATGATCGCCAGCGGGGAACGGCTGGACCTCTCCTCGGTGACCCGGCCGACCGTCGACAAGCACTCGACCGGCGGCGTCGGCGACAAGATCACGCTGCCGCTGACCCCGCTGGTCGCGGCGTGCGGCGCGGCCGTGCCCCAGCTCTCCGGCCGGGGCCTCGGCCACACCGGCGGCACCCTGGACAAGCTCGAGTCGATCGCCGGCTGGCAGGCCACGATCGGCAACGACGCGTTCAAGCGGCAACTGCAGGAGGTCGGCGCGGTGATCTGCGCGGCCGGCGACGGCCTGGCCCCGGCCGACCGCAAGCTCTACGCGCTGCGCGACGTCACCGGCACGGTCGAGGCGATCCCGCTGATCGCCAGCTCGATCATGAGCAAGAAGATCGCCGAGGGCACGGGCGCCCTGGTCCTCGACGTCAAGGTCGGCTCGGGCGCGTTCATGAAGGACCTGGACGCGGCCCGCGAGCTGGCGTCGACCATGGTGCGGCTGGGCACCGACAGCGGGGTGCGGACGGTCGCCCTGCTCACCGACATGAACACCCCGCTCGGCCGGGCCGTCGGCAACGCGGTCGAGGTGGCCGAGTCGCTCGAGGTGCTGGCCGGGGGCGGGCCGGCCGACGTGGTCGAGCTGACCCTGGCCCTGGCGGCCGAGATGCTGGCCGCGGCCGGGATCGACGCCGACCCGGCCGGGGTACTGGCGTCGGGCAAGGCGATGGACACCTGGCGGGCGATGATCCGGGCTCAGGGTGGGGACCCTTCGGCGCCGCTTCCGGTGGCGCGGGAGAACGAGGTGGTGCGCGCTGCTTCCTCCGGGGTGGTTACGTCGGTCGACGCGTACGGGATCGGTCTTGCCGCCTGGCGGCTCGGCGCCGGGCGGGCCCGCAAGGAGGATCCGGTGAGTTTCGGCGCCGGGGTTCTGCTTCGCGTGCGGCCGGGCGACCGGGTCCAGGCCGGCGATGTGCTCCTGGAACTCCGCGCCGACGAGGCGGGCCGCATTCCGGCCGCCCGCGACGAGGCCGTTGGCGCGGTCGTCATCGGTGAGAAAGCGCCCTCTACTACAAACCTTCTTCTCGACCGCATAGCCTGACGCACCATGACGAAGGCCGCACCCGACCCGCGCGCCGTTCGCGAGGCCAGCCTCGACGAACTGGAGCGGCTCGGCCTGCCGCTGCCGCCGCCCGGCTTCCCCCTGGTGTGGGAGCCGGGCGACACGATCGAACTGCGGCCCACTGTCGACCTGGAGGCCCGCGCGGCGATCCTGCACGTGGTGGTGGCGCGGTGCTTCGGCATGCCGACCGAGCTGGCGATGGGCTGGATCCTCGGCTCGCACCTGGTCGACCTGGTCACGCCCCCGGAGTGGGAGTTCGTCATCGGGGCCAAGGGCGACCACCGGTCGTTCGTGCTGCACCACGACGCGGTCTTCGCGCTGGCCTGGCTGCTCGGCCTGGCCCGGCATCTCGATCCGACCGCGCCGCCGGAGGACCGGCTGATGTCCCAGATGCCGGATCTTCCGGCTGGTGAGACTTTCGGGCAGTGGCGTTCCCGGTCGCTGATGGCGCCGCGCGATCCGGTCGAGGCGGCCGTGCTGCTCGACCTCTATTACTGCCTGGACTGGGCGTTCCAGGAGGCGCAGGCCTCGGATGCGCCGCTGCCGGGCGAGATCGACTCCAATGCGATCGGACAGCGGAGGTGGGCGCTCGAATGGGCGGTCGTCTTCCACGGGCCCTATCACGACAAACCCGCCGAATGGGAAGAGGTCGACCTTTCGGTCTAGCTTTCCTTGCGGTACGCCTTTTTCCGGTACGCCGTCACGGTTACCGCCGCCGTCACCGTTCCCGGCTCGTCGGGCCGGGTGTCGGCCGGCACGTGGTGCGCGTTCGGTGTCATGCCGATCAGCGTGCGCACCTCGGAGCCGGTCAGTTCCAGCCGGTGGCGCAGCACCCGGCTCTCGACCGCGGTGAAATGGTCGCCCAGCGAGTCGGCCACCCGGGCCGCCTTGTCCGGATCGACGTGGATCAGACCGTGTGCCTCGATCAGCTCGGTCAGGTGGTCGGGGGCCGGCGTCACCACCAGCAGCACGCCGTCCGGCCGCAGCACCCGGTGGAACTCGGCACCGTTCCGCGGCGCGAACACATCGAGCACAAGCGCGGCCGAGCCGTCGCGGATCGGCAGCGGGCCCCACAGGTCGGCCAGCACCGCGGCGGCGCGCGGATGGGCCCGGGCGGCCCGTCGCAGCGCGGCCTTGGAGACGTCGACGCCCAGGCCGACGGCTTCTTCGGTTTCTTTGCCGGCGGCTTCTTCTTTGCCGGCGGCTTCGAGCACCCGGGCCAGGTAGTAGCCCGTGCCCGTGCCGGCGTCGACCACCAGCCCGTCGCCGGTCGCGTAGGACGCCAGGGCGTCGGCGATGAAGGCGTAGTGGCCGGCGGCGAGGAAACAGTCCCGGTCGGCGACCATCTCCGCGGTGTCGCCGGAGTAGGGCAGCCGGCCGTTGGACAAGTTGGCATATCCCTGCTTGGCCAGGTCGAACCCGTGCCCGGCGGCGCACCGCAGGGCCCGGTCGATGCGGGACAGGGTTTGTTCGCAGACCGGGCACCGCAGGTACGGCAATGCTCCGTCGATCATTCGTTCCCTGCCTTTAGGCTCTTCTGATGGCCGCCATTGAACATTCCGAGATCGTGAAGGCTCCGAAGGCGCTGCTGCACGACCACCTGGACGGCGGCCTGCGGCCGGCGACCATCGTCGAGCTGGCCGCCGCCGTGGGGCACGAACTGCCGACCACCGACCCGGCCGCGCTGGGCGACTGGTTCGTGGCCGCCGCCGACTCGGGCTCGCTCGAACGTTACCTGGAGACCTTCGCGCACACCGTCGCGGTGATGCAGACCGAGGAGGGCCTGCACCGGGTGGCCCGGGAGTGTGCGCTCGACCTGGCCGCCGACGGCGTCGTCTACGCCGAGGTCCGCTACGCGCCCGAGCAGCACCTGGAGCGCGACCTCACGCTCGACCAGGTGGTCGAGGCGGTCGAGGCGGGCTTCCGGGACGGCTGTGCCGAGGCGGCCTCGCAGGGCCGGGTGATCCGCATCGGCACCCTGCTGACCGCGATGCGGCACGCCGCCCGGTCGCACGAGATCGCCGAGCTGGCGGTGCGCTTCCGCGACACCGGCGTGGTCGGGTTCGACATCGCCGGCGCCGAGGCGGGCTTCCCGCCCACCCGGCACCTGGACGCGTTCGAATACCTCCAGCGGGAAAACTTCCACTTCACCATCCACGCCGGCGAGGCCTTCGGGTTGCCGTCGATCTGGCAGGCGATCCAGTGGTGCGGTGCCGACCGCCTGGGTCACGGAGTGCGCATTGTGGACGACATCACCGGCCAGCCGGGGGCCGAACCGGTGCTTCTCGGGCGGCTCGCCGCCTATGTTCGCGACAAGCGGATTCCGCTCGAGCTGTGCCCGTCGTCGAACGTGCAGACCGGCGCGGCGCCCTCGATCGCCGAGCACCCCATCGGCCTTCTGCACGATCTGCGTTTCCGGGTGACCGTCAACACCGACAACCGGCTGATGAGCGGCACCTCGATGTCGCGGGAGATGGCCCTGCTGGCCGAGGCGTTCGGCTGGGGCTGGGCCGAGATGCAGTGGCTGACCATCAACGCGATGAAATCGGCGTTCATCCCGTACGACGAGCGGCTGACGATCATCAACGAGGTGATCAAGCCGGCGTACGCCAAATTGGTCGGCTGACCCGGACCTGGCACAAACTGGGCTACAGCAGCTCAGATATGCCTATTCGGCGCCGGTACTCATCCGTTCGGCCAGAATGGTCCCTACAAACACTGCAAAAACCGGCATCTCACCTTGCCGTGCGGCGCGTACCGCGCCATCGTCTCTCCTGCCGCGATCCACTACGATCGGGCGCGATCGGCAGGCCTCACCCCCCGCCGCGCCGATCGAGTTGAGTGACTCTGAGAAACGCACCCCGATACAAGCAGTGACATTGGATCGGCGATCGACGCCGCAACTCGGGCAACAATCGCGCCACACAAACGGTCCGTGTCCGCCTGCTCTTTCTCTTTGACACTCGTCGTGATGGAATCTCGGGGGCCCGACCGGCGAGTCGGCCGTGTGCGGTGCCCGGCGAGCCGAAGGCCGGGCCCGAATCAGGAGGACGGTGACGTGAGCAAGCGCCCAACGACGGCGAATGGCGTCATGTCGCGTCTCCGTCGGCCGGCGGATCGGCTGCGAGACCTGCCGATCTGGTCGAAGCTTGGCCTCATCATGTTGGTTCCCACCCTGGCGACGATCATCGTCGGCGTCAGCGGCCTGGTGGACCACATCAATACGGCCAGCAATGCGGAGCGCGCCCGGAGCCTTTCGGTGTTGTCGCAGGCTGCCGGTGGTCTCGTCGACCACCTGCAGAACGAACGTGCATACGCCGTCATAATCCAGACCAAAGGTGATTCCGCCCCGGCGAGCGCCAAGAAGGCGTACACCAGCGAGGCGGTCCTGGTTGACCAGTCCAAGGTGGCCTATTCGCAGCAACGGCTGACCGTGGGCGACGTGCCCTACAAGGTCAACGTTCTGCTGACCCGGCTCGACAACAACCTCTCGGACCTTCCCGCGACCCGCACCCAGGCCGCCGAGGGCAAGCTCCCGATCGACCAGCTCAACGGCACCTACAACACGCTGATCAACGACCTCCTCTCGGTGCGTGACGACTCGGCCGAGCTGGCCGACGACACAGCGCTGGGCGACCACATGCGCGCCGTGGCCGCGGTCGCCCGGGCCAAGGAATACGTCGCCGAGCAGCGCGACGTCGGTCACGAGATCATCGCGGCGGGCCGGCTGACGTCGGGCCTGCGGCGCGAATACACCGCGACCGAGACCGGCTTCGACCTCGCGGTCAGCACGCTCAACTCGGTCGGCTCCGACGACGAGATCGCCCAGTTCAAGGCCATCGGCAACCAGGCCGACGCCCGCGCGGCGACCAACCTGACGCTGCCGATCGACTTCATGTCCGGCACCGCGGTCTCCGAGATCCCGTTCACCACGCAGCAGTGGGAGACGGCGATGACCGGTTACGACAAGCTGTTCCGGGGCGTCGAGGAGAAGCTCGACGCGAGCGTCGTCAACCAGGCGACCGACATCCGCAACAACGTCAACCGGCGGGTGTTCATCGAGACGAGCGTCCTGCTCGGCATGCTGCTCCTGGCCATCCTGTTCGCCTGGCTGGTCGCCCGGTCGATGGCCCGCTCGCTGCGCGAGCTGCGCCAGGGTGCCCTCTCGGTCGCCCAGTTCGGCCTGCCGCACGCCGTCGAGCGGCTGCGTGACCCGGCCCTGTCCGGATCACTCACCCCGGCCCAGGTCGCCGACCAGATCGCCGAGCCGCTGCCGGTCCGCAGCCGGGACGAGTTCGGCCAGGTGACCGAGGCGTTCAACGCGGTTCACCTCGAGGCGGTGCGCACCGCGGCCGAGCAGGCCGCCCTGCGGTCCTCCGTCGCGACGATGTTCGTCAACCTGGCCCGTCGTTCCCAGATCCTGGTCGACCGGCTCATCGGTCACCTCGACCGGCTGGAGCGCGGCGAGGAAGACCCGGACCGCTTGGCCGAGCTCTTCCAGCTCGACCACCTGGCCACCCGGATGCGCCGCAACGACGAAAACCTCCTGGTTCTGGCCGGCGCCGACTCGACCCGCGTCCAGCGGGAAGCGGCCGCCCTGATCGACGTGCTCAGGGCCGCGCAGTCCGAGGTCGAGCACTACACCCGCATCGAGTTCGGCATCATCGACCGCGACATCGAGGTGTCGGCGCACGCCGTCAACGACATGGTGCACCTGGTCGCCGAGCTGTTCGACAACGCGACCGCCTTCTCGCCGCCCAACTCGACGGTCATCGTCGAGGCCCGGCGGCTCGGCGACGGTGCCCTGCTCTCGGTCGAGGACCGTGGCATCGGCATCAGCCGTGACCAGCTCATCGACCTCAACGACCGGCTGGCCAACCCGCCGATGGTGGACGTGGCCGTCTCCCGCATGATGGGCCTGGTCGTGGTCGCCCGGCTGGCCACCCGGCACGGCGTCAAGGTCGAGCTGCGCCCGGCCGACACCGAGCGCGGCACGATCGCCGAGGTCGGCCTGCCGTCCTCGGTCCTGATGGGCGGCAGCGGCGTCCCGGCGGTCGCCGGTGGTCGCGGCCAGCTCGGCCCCGGCTTCGACGGCGGTCCGCAGGGCGGCCCGCCGCAGCGCGGTGGCTTCCCGGAGCCGCTGGCTCTGGAGAGCGGCCGCGGCGGCTACCCCGGCAGCCGTCCCTTCGACCCCAACCCGCCGATGCCCAACGGCGGCATGCTCGGCACCAACGGTCGTTCGGTCCCGGCGTGGTCCGACCTCACCGGTGCCCAGTCCAACGGCTTCGCCAACGGTTCGTCGGGCGGCTTCGCCAACGGGTCGACCAACGGCGGTGGCAGCGGCAACGGGATGAACGGCTTCTACGGGCCGCGCAGCAACGAGGTGATTCCGCCGCTGCCGTCCGGCCCGTCCGGTCAGCCGCCGGCGTCGCCGCAGGGCTTCGCCGGTCCCGATGGCCTGCCGCAGCGCCGCAACGGCGGCGAGCAGATCCGCACCGACGGTGACTCGGGCGGCTACGGCGGGACCATCCCGCGCCAGCTGCCGTCCAACCCGGAAAACCAGGGACGCGGCCCGGCCCTTCCGCCGAGCTCCTCGCCCCCGATCTCGGCGCCGCCGGTTCCGTCCGGCCCGCCGTTCGGTGGCCGCCCGGTTTCGTCGCCGCCCGAGCAGGAGCCCCCGTACCAGCAGCAGGCTCAGTTCCAGCAGGGCTCGTTCCAGCAGCCCTCGTTCCAGCAGCCGCCGTTCCAGCCGCCGGTCCAGCCTCAGCAGGCGGCCGTCGCGCCGCCGGCCTGGCCGCCGGTCGCACCGGAGCGGGGACAAGAGGTCCCTCCGCACGTGCCGGAGAGCCTGGCCGCCGCGCTCGACATGACGACCGAGCTGCCGCGCTACCGGCCCGACCAGTCGGGCCAGCAGCCGCAGGTCGAGCGGGCGACCAACCCTCAGACCGCCCCGATCCCGTCCTCGGCCCCGCCGGTGTCGGCGACCCCGGTCTCGGCGACGCCCACCTCGGGTGGGCCGCAGACCGAGGCCCAGCGGGCGGCCGCCGCGGCACGGGCGGCGCACGAGGCAGCGGCGGTTCAGGCCGCCGAGGCCCAGGCGACCGCGGCCGCGCAGATCGCGGCCGCCCAGGCCGCGGCCCGGCAGCGGGAGAACGGCGGCACGCAGTACGCCGATGAGACCATGGAGCTGCCGATCTTCCGGGAGCTCGAGTCGGCCTGGTTCATGACGTCGGCCGCTCCGGCGGCCGGGGCCGGTGCTGGTGCTGGTGCTAAGCCGGCGGCCCCCGCGCCGAACGGTCTCGGCGACGAGCCGATCAGCTCGCAGCGATACTCGACGGCCGAGCCCGCGCGCCCGGTCGGTGTCCCGCACCAGGCCGGTCCGCCGGAGGTTCGGGAACTCGACCCGGCCACCGTCGGCGCGGTCGCTTCCAACGGCGGTGCGCCCTCCAACGGCGGCGCACCTTCGAACGGCAGTGCGGCTCCGGCCGCCGCCGCCCCCACGGGTCCGTGGCGGACGGCAGCGGACGAGGGCTGGCAGGCCGCCCGCGCGGCGGCCGAGATGCCGGTCGAGACCACGACCACCGCGGGTCTGCCCAAGCGGACCCCGATGGCCCAGCTCGTCCCCGGCGGTGTCGACCGGGGCGGTAACTCCGTCCAGCGCCGTACTCCCGAGGGGGTCCGCGGTCTTCTGTCCGCGTACCACCGAGGTGTTCAGCGTGGTCGCACCCAGGAACCATCGACCAACCCGGAGGGAACTCCGGGAGGGCAGCAGTCGTCGCAGGCTGGCAAGGAGCATGAGGCATGACATCTACGCAGGATCTCGGTTGGCTTCTGGCCAACTTCGCCGACCGCGTTCCCGGAGTCGCGCATGCGATCGCGGTCTCCGCCGACGGTCTGCTCCTGGCAGCCTCGCGGGACCTTCCGCGTGACCGGGCCGACCAGCTGGCGGCTATCGCCTCCGGCCTGGTCAGCCTGACTCAGGGTGCCGCAAGGTGCTTCGAGGGTGGTGCAGTGCTGCAGACAGTCGTCGAGATGGACAACGGGTTCCTCTTCCTGATGTCGATCTCTGACGGTTCCTCCTTCGCGGTGCTCGCGGCGCGCAGCTGCGACGTCGGTCAGGTGGGCTACGAGATGGCTCTGCTGGTCGACCGCGTGGGCGAGGCTCTCACCCCGGCGCCGCGTTCCGCGGCCGGGGTTCTCGGCTGAGCAGGCAACCGACCTACGCCGTTCACGGGTTTGTCGCGGGATTACCACCGCGAGTAAGCTCGGCCGGCGACTGTCAGAACATTGACGACAAGTGACACTTCTAGGGGTTCGAGGAAGGGGTGAGCGGTGACGATGCCCGAACGCGATGAGCCGACCGGCGCGCTGGTAAGGCCGTACGCCGTGACCCGAGGTCGGACCCGGCCGAAGGTCGATATAGCGCTGGAAGCGCTGATCGAGACAACCGTGCGCGGTCGTTCTGGGATGATCCGCGGCGGGCAGGGTGGAAGCGAGCATCAGTACATCGCGACGATGTGCGACGGCGGCCGTGTGCAGTCGCTCGCGGAGATCGCCGCACGCATGCAACTGCCGCTCGGTGTGGCTCGCGTGATTGTCGCCGACATGGCCTCCGACGGCCTCGTCGCGATTTACGAGCCCACCTCGCTGGATGACGAGACCGATGCGGTAGGCACGGAACTGCTGGAAAGGGTGCTGAGTGGACTTCGCAGGCTCTGACATGTCGCACCGTCCCGCTGCGGGGCGCGTCACATCGGCGAAGATTGTCATCGCCGGTGGGTTCGGCGTTGGTAAGACGACGCTGGTGGGCTCGGTCTCCGAGATCACCCCGCTGACCACTGAGGCGATCATGACCTCGGCCGGTGTCGGCGTCGACGACAACCGACAGGTGCCGGGCAAAATGACGACCACCGTCGCCATGGACTTCGGCCGGATCAGCATCGACCGTGACCTGATCCTCTACCTGTTCGGCACGCCGGGCCAGACGCGTTTCTGGTTCATGTGGGACGAACTGGTGCGCGGCGCGATCGGTGCTGTCGTCATGGTGGACACGCGTCGGCTCGCCGACTGCTTCGCCGCCATCGACTTCTTCGAGCACCGCCGCCTGCCGTACCTGGTGGCGATCAACTGCTTCGACGGCATGCAGTATCACAACGCGCAGGACGTGCGAGACGCGCTGGCGATCTCGAGCGACGTGCCCGTGGTGAGCTGTGACGCCCGGAACCGTGAGTCGACGAAAAACGTCCTCATCTCGCTCGTCGAGTATGTGTTGACGATGCGTCGCTCGCGGGCCGTAGCGCCGGCCTGACGAACGGTCGAAGCCCCGCGCCGTGCGACGGTGCGGGGCTTCTGCATGCCCGGAGGTCGTCCATTTGGGTAACCGGGGCAAAGCGGAGAGTGGACCGTAAATCAGACGACCACACTGAGTAACGCCGGTAGCTCGGCCAGGTCGTCGATCACGGCGTCGGGGCGATAAGCGTCCGGGTCGGTGCGCAGCGGGCCCGCTTCCGGATACGCCGCGTTGGTCACCAGCACCGGCCGCATACCGGCCCGGCGCGCGCCGTCATGCTCGCGGCTGCCGCCGTCACCGACATACCAACACTCGGCCGCCGGCACCCGGAGGCGCTCGGCGACCGCCGCATAGAGGCGCTGATCGGGCTTACGACACTGCTCGCGCCACGAGAAGACCGGGACGTCGATGCGCGGGGCGTACGGGGTGGTCGGCCACGCTTCGCAGAGTTCGCTGGAGCAGTCACTGACCAGTCCAATGCGGAACCCGTCGGCCCGCAACCGGTCAAGCAGCTCCAGCCCGCCGGGCCGCGGCGGCCGCACCCGCTCGGCGCCGGCCGCCTGAACCGCCGCAGCGGCGTCCAGCCGGTCGTCGGTCGGCGTGGCCCCCGCACTGCCGGGCGATGGCGGCGAGCGTGCTTCTGGTGCCGCCGTAGTGCCCGACGATCCGCTTGAGGTAGCTCGCTCCCATCGCGGCCCAGAACTGTTCCGGAGCTACCCCGAGAGCGGCCGCGGTGGCCTCAAACGACGCCCGTCGGCCGACCTCCGCCCGAGGGTCGGTCAGCGTGCCGAAGAAGTCGAAGACGATCGCCCGCATCCGCCTATGCTCCCATCGCCCCGCCCACCGAGGGCGAGCCGTTGTTGTCGAGCCATGGCAGTGCGCGGTGGATGCTCGCGTCGTCGGGACAACCGCCGTAGAACTGGCCCGGACCGGAAGTGCAGGCTCAGAGGTGGCGAGTGCTCGGTCTTCCAGGCCGGATATCAGCAGGCGTGCGCGGCAGGATGAGCCGGGCGCTGCCGTCGTCGGAGTGGCTGCTGTTGAGCCGGCGTGGATGCAAATGCGGGGCCGTGTGGGGCGGCTGGTTGCGTCGTCAGGGTGCCTGCTGCCAACCCGGGCCGGCGGGGATGGCAGGGCGGGGCCCCGAATGCGGCAGGTGCTCGGGTTGTCGGGGTAGCTGCTGTTGAGCCGGCGTGGATGCAAATGCGGGGCCGTGTGGGGCGGCTGGTTGCGTCGTCAGGGTGCCCGCTGCAAGCCGGGCCGGCACGGATGGCCGGGCGGGGCGGGCCCGGATGCGGCGGGCGCGCACGCCGCGGGCGTGGCTGCTGCTGAGCTGGCGCTGGCGGGAACACGGAGCCGGACGTGGCCGGACCCATATGGCAGATGCGCGGCCGTATGTGGTCATCGGAGCACTGCCGCCGAGCTGGGCCGGCGCGGACGGGACGGCAGCGCGGGCCGGATGTGGCGGACGATCGTGTCGTTCCGGCGGCTGTTCTTGAGCCGGGCCGACGCGGAAAGCGCGGAGCCTGATGTGGCGGCTTTTCTCGTCGTGCGGCTGCGGTCCGGTCAAGCCGGCGTCAATGGAAAGTGCGCGGTCGGATGTGGCGGATGCTCGGTCGGCACAGCGCTTGCTGCTGGGCCCAGCCGGTGCGGGGGCGGACGCTTGCATAGTCGGGGCGGCCGCTGTCGAGCCGGGCCGACGCCGTTGGGACCTGATGCGGGGGATGCGGCTGGGACGGGATGTGGCTGACGTTTGTGTCGTCGGAGCGGCCGCTATCGTCTGAGCCCAGCGCTGGAAGGGCACCCTGATCCGCAGCCGGCGACTCTTTTCCGGGGCGCCGGGGACAAGCCTTGCCGCGGACGGAAGTAGCGGTCCCGGCGCGTACGGGAACGGCCGCGAGCGGGTGCTCGCGGCCGTCTGAAGCGGGTTTCAGCGGCGGTAGCCGGCCTCGGAGTTGCGGTAGTCGTCGGCGGGGGCGCCGTCGCGGGTGAAGTCCCAGCCGCCGGCGGCCTCGCGGCCCGGGCGGCCGCCCATCGCGAAGCCGCCGATTTCCTGGCCTCGGCGCCAGCCGCGGAAGTAGCCCGTGGTGTGGGCGGCGATGCTGGCCGCGTCGCGGACGATGCGCAGGGGGCGTTCCTCGCGGAGCGGCGAGCCCGGCACCAGGTTGGCCTGGGGCACGCGCTTGGGGAGGCCGGCCGCGGTTTCGGCGGCGACCGCCGGGGTGGAGGCCTTCTGTGCGGCCTGCCAGCCCGAGTCGTTGGGGTTGGCCCAGTCGAGGTCGGCGGCGACCTCGGTGTGGCCGGTGAACCAGGCCGAGCGGGCCGCGGCGAAGATCAGCAGGTCGCCGTCGCTGCTCTCGGCCGGCACCGGTGGGGTGGTGCTGCGGTCGAGGGCGGTCAGGGTCGAGCTGGTCGTCGACGTGATGCCCGAGGAGGACGTGATGCCCGGGGAGACGGAGGCGCTGCGGCGGATGCGGCCGCGGCCGCCGGCGCCGTCGACCACCCGCAGGGACGGGGGTTCGCTGATCGCCGGGATGTCGGCCATGGCCGCGTCGAGGCTGTCGCCCAGCTGGGGCTCGACCAGGCGCAGCGCCGGCGGCTCCTTCGGCATGTCCTGCCAGGGCGGCTTGACCCGGCCGTTGCGGCCGTTGTCGGCCGGCGGCGAGCTGATCGACGCCGCGGGGGCGGCCGGAGCGGCCGGGGTGGCCTCGTCGCCCGAGTTGAGCAGGGGCCAGTTGGCCCGCGAGCCCGGCTCGGCCATCTCCTGGCCTGGACGCTGGGTCGGCATGGGCAACGAGTAGTCGGTGGCGCTGCCCGCGGCGGCCGGGGACGACGGGCGCGGGGCCGACGTGTCGGGCCGGGGCGGGATCACCGTGCGCTGCCGTTCGGCGCGGGCGCTGTTGATCGCCGCGTGGGTCAGGGTGGCGCGGAACGGCTGGCCGTTGTCGGCCGGGCTGCCGGCCGACGCCGCGGGCGCGGCCGGGGCCGACGTCGGGGCGGCCGGGTTGGGCGTGCGTGCGGGCGGGCGGGAACCCGGGGTGATCGGGGTCATGCCGGGCGGGGGCGGCGGCACCGACACCGGACGGTTGCCCGGGGCGGGCGTGCGGTTGGGGAACGCGGCCGAGGCGGCCGGAGCCGCGGGGGGCGGCGTCACCGGGCGCGGGGCCAGCGGCGGCGGCATGACCGGCTCGGGCGCGGCGGGCGGCGCGTTGAGCGGGTGCGGGATGACCGGGCCGTTGCCGGTGGCGGCCGGCTCGGGGCGGCCGCGACGTGCACCGAAACGGTCGGCGTCGGCGGCCGGCGCGGCCTGCAGGGGGGCGGGCTCGGCGGCCCGGCGGGCGCTGCGGCGGGTGACGCCCCCGCCCGCGCCCAGCGGGGTGCGGTCGGCCAGCGTGCTCAACAGCTCGGTGCAGGCGGCGTCGCACGCGCGGACGGCGGCGATCGCCTGCCGGATCGATTTGGCCGCCGACGGCGCCAGCGACTTGTTGACCCCACCGCGGCGGGGCGACTCGCTGATCGCGACGCTGAGCGCGGTCACCGCGGCGATGATCTCGTCTTCCGAGCCGACGCCGGTGCGGCCCAGCTCGGACACGATCTGCTCGGCGACCCGCTCGGCCTCGGCTCCGCCGACCGACAGGCGGCTCGGCTCGGGAATCGCGTCGAGGACCGACATGGCCAGCGGGTGGGCCGGATCGGGATAGGCCCGCAGGGCGGCCGGGTAGAGCTCGCGGAGCACCTCGCGGAGGGCGACCGCGGCGCCGTGACGGCCGTTGAGCAGGGCCACGTGGGCGGCCAGGATCGGCTTGTAGCTGACCAGCTCGCGAGGGGTCTGGAGGTTGACCGCGGTGATGGCCCCGGCCTGGAGCGCCCGGGCGAGGCCGACCGCGCGGCGGGCGGCCGGCGGCGCCTGCATCTCTTCGATCGAGTCGTCGTCGGCGAAGCGCTCGGCGAAATCGTCGGTGGAGTCGTCGTCGGCGACCACGATGGGACGACCCGCGGCGGTGAGCAGCGAGGTGACCAGGTGGTCGTCGCTGTCGGCGGCGACCGCGGCGTCGGTGAACCCACTCGTTCGCGCCACGAGCAGCGAACCCAGGTCGGCGTAGCCGGACGGGTCGTCGCTGATCTCGTGAACGCCGAGCAGCCGGCCTGCGTCGTCGACCACGGCGATGGTCAGCTGCGCGGCCGAGGCCACGCGCACTGAATCATCAGCCGACGCCAGACCGCAGTACACCCGCACGAGCGCCACGGCGTCGTCCTCCCTCTGTGTCATTTGGCCAAGCAATGATGGTCCCCGCTCAGGGGTCAATCGCGCCAGTCCACAGCAGCAGAGATCTTGCCGATTATCGAGCGCCAGCCAAGACTTGCCTGTTGTGCCCCGATTTTCTTCAACCGGCGGCGACCGAAGAAGCCACCCATGCCTCCGCTCTCGGCGGACCGGAGGGACTCGTCGAGGTCATCGAGGGGCGAGCCGGGTGACAGGGCCAGGATGACCGGCTTGAGCCGGAGGGCGTATCCGAGGTCCCGCGCGATCTCGCCGGCCGCGATGAGCAGCGGAAAGTCCCACGTGTCGTGCCCACCGCGCAGGTTTTCCACCACGAGGTCGAGCTCGTAGCGATCCTCCGGCAGCGGGTCGACGTCGGTCGACTGTACCCGGTCGGCCAGAGTGCCCCAGCCGTCCACCTGTGCGAGATCGTTGGGAGCACCCGAACGAATGAAGGAGACCAGGCCTTCCGGGCTCTTGAAAGCGATCAGCTTGCCCTTGTGGCTGAGGAAGAGGGGGACCTCCTCATCCTCCGGCTGCTCGTCGGATTCGTCCTTCTCGTCTTCGAAGTCGGCCGCGTCGGGTTCCTCGCCGGTCTCCCCGTCCTTGGCCTTCTCCTCGTCGCCCTCGGCGAGCAGCGCCTGGAACTCCTCGTCGACGATGACCTCTTCCTCGTCGTCTTCCTCGTCGACGGGCCGCTTGCGGGCGTCGAACGGGTCCTCCTCGTCGGCCTCGAGCTCGGTCGGGGTGATCTCGCCCGACTTGCGGAAGGCCCGCAGGGTCAGCCCGACCCCGCCGGGAAGGGCGATCTCGACCGGTGTGACGCCGGCCGACTCCCAGAGCTCACGCCCGGAGACCCCAGATGAGGATGAGGACGACGTTCCCTCAGTCTCTTCGTCGGACTGGCTGGCCACGGTGACCTCCGGGTGATTGCTGGGGCGTTTCGGGGACGGTGTCTGACGACACACCCTAGTGGGCGCGCCTGACAGGGGGATGACCGTCCCCCGCACTTCAACAATGACCGATAAAGACGCCTTAGAAACCCTTGGGGTGCCAGACCGTCTTGGTCTCCAGGAACGCGGTCATCGCGCCGAGCCCGGGATCGCCGGTGAAGTCGGTCGCGCCGGGGCGCCGGACCCGCTTGAGCGTGCCGGCGGCGGTGCGTTCGAGCTCGGTGGCGAGCTCCGGGTCGTCGATGCCGGTCAGGTCGAGACCGTTGACGTCGTCGTGCGAGGCGAGCCAGGGCGCGATCTCGGCCGGGTGTCCGGTCAGGACATTGATCACACCGCCGGGGACGTCGGAGGTGGCGAGCACCTCGGCCAGCGTCACCGCGACCTGTGGGCCGGGTGCGATCGCGACGACCGTGTTGCCGGTGACCACCGCCGGGGCGAGCACGCTGGTCAGGCCGAGCAGGGAGGCGGGCGCGACCACGCCGACCACGCCGGTCGGCTCGGGCGAGGAGAGGTTGAAGAACGGTCCGGCCACCGGGTTGGCGTTGCCGGTCACCTGAGCGATCTTGTCGGACCAGCCCGCGTACCAGACCCAGCGGTCGATCGAGGCACTGACCTCGGATCCGGCGACGCCGAGGGCCTTGAACTCGGCTCTGCGAGCCTCGATCATCTCGGCGATGCGATAGAGCACCTGCCCCCGGTTGTACGCGGTAGCGGCCGCCCACTTGGGCTGCGCCTTCCGGGCCGCGACCACCGCGTCCCGCGCGTCCTTGCGGGAGGCCAGCGCCACGTTGTCGCCGTCCACCAGATAGGTCCGTCCTGACTCGCTGCGCGGGAACGCCCCGCCGATGTACAGCTTGTAGGTCTTGCGTACGGAAAGCCGCGTCTCAGGCAAGGTACGCCTCCAGGCCGTGACGACCGCCCTCGCGACCGTAACCGGACTCCTTGTAACCGCCGAACGGCGAAGTGGGGTCGAACTTGTTGAACGTGTTGGCCCAGACCACGCCGGCCCGCAGCTTGTCGGCGACGGCCAGGATGCGCGAGCCCTTGTCGGACCAGATGCCGGCCGACAGACCGTACGGCGTGTTGTTGGCCTTCTCGATCGCCTCGTCGGGCGTGCGGAAGGTCAGCACCGACAGCACCGGCCCGAAGATCTCCTCGCGGGCGATCCGGTGGGCCTGGGTCACCCCGGTGAAGATCGTCGGCGCGAACCAGAAGCCCTTCTCCGGGAGCGAACACTCCGGTGACCAGCGCTCCGCGCCCTCGGTGGCCCCGATTTCTGACAATTCGGTAATCTTGGCGAGCTGGGCGGCCGAGTTGATCGCGCCGATGTCGGTGTTCTTGTCGAGCGGGTCGCCCACCCGCAGCGTGGCCATCCGCCGCTTGAGCGAGGTCAGCAGCTCCTCGGCCACCGACTCCTGCACCAGCAGCCGGGAGCCCGCGCAGCAGACGTGCCCCTGGTTGAAGAAGATGCCGTTGACGATGCCCTCGACGGCCTGGTCGATCGGCGCGTCGTCGAAGACGATGTTGGCCGCCTTGCCGCCCAGCTCCAGGGTCAGCCGCTTGCCGGTGCCGGCCACCGAGCGGGCGATCTGCCGGCCCACCTCGGTCGAGCCGGTGAACGCGACCTTGGCCACATCGGGGTGCTCGACCAGGTAACGGCCGGTGTCGCCGGCCCCGGTCACGATGTTGACCACGCCCGGGGGCAGGTCGGCCTGCCGGCAGACGTCGGCGAAGAAGAGCGCCGAGAGCGGGGTCGTCTCGGCCGGCTTGAGCACGACCGTGTTGCCCGCGGCGAGCGCCGGCGCGATCTTCCAGGACAGCATGAGCAGCGGGAAGTTCCACGGGATGACCTGGCCGGCCACGCCGAGCGGCCGGGGGTCGGGGCCGAAGCCGGCGTAGGCCAGCTTGTCGGCCCAGCCCGCGTAGTAGAAGAAGTGGGCGGCGACCAGCGGAAGGTCGACGTCACGCGACTCGCGGATCGGCTTGCCGTTGTCGAGCGACTCGAGAACGGCCAGCTCACGCGAGCGTTCCTGAATGATCCGGGCGATCCGGAAGAGATATTTGGCGCGCTCGGCGCCGGGCAGCGCCGACCACTTCTCGTACGCCTTGTGGGCCGCCGCGACGGCCCGGTCGACGTCCTCGGGGCCGGCCAGGGCGACCTCGGACAGGACTTCCTCGGACGCCGGGTTGACAGTCTTGAACGTGGCCTTGCCCTCGTCGAACGAGCCGTTGATGAACAGGCCGTACGAGGGCGCTATATCGACGATGGAGCGCGATTCGGGCGCCGGGGCGTATTCGAACATCGGCTAGTCCAGGGTGAAGTAATCGGGACCGGCGTAGTGGCCGGTCGTGAGCTTGGTGCGCTGCATCAGCAGGTCGTTGACCAGCGAGGAGGCGCCGAAGCGGAACCAGTCGGGGGACAGCCAGTCGTCGCCCACGGTCTCGTTGATCAGCACCAGGTATTTGATCGCGTCCTTGGTCGTGCGGATGCCGCCGGCCGGTTTGACGCCGACCTGCCGCCCCCGGGCGGCCCGGAAGTCGCGCACCGCCTCGAGCATGATCAGCGTGACCGGGAGGGTCGCCGCCACCGGGACCTTGCCGGTCGAGGTCTTGATGAAGTCGGCCCCGGCCAGCATGGCCAGCCAGGACGCCCGGCGGACGTTGTCGTAGGTGCCGAGCTCGCCGGTCTCCAGGATGACCTTGAGGTGGGCCGTCCCGCAGGCCTCCTTGACCGCGACGATCTCGTCGAAGACCTTGGCGTAGTCGCCGGAGAGGAACGCGCCCCGGCTGATCACCATGTCGATCTCGTCGGCGCCGGCCGCGACCGCGTCGCGGGTGTCGGCGAGCTTGACGTCGAGCGGGGCCTGCCCGGACGGGAAGGCGGTGGCCACGCTGGCCAGGTGGACGCCGGTGCCGCGGAGCACCTCGGCGGCGACCGGGACCATGGCGGGGTAGACGCAGATCGCCGCGACCGAGGGGCAGCTCGGGTCGGCCGGGTCGGGGTGCAGGCCCTTGGCCGACAGGGCGCGCACCTTGCCCGGGGTGTCGGAGCCCTCGAGGGTGGTGAGGTCGACCATGCTGATCGCCAGATCGATCGCCTGGGCCTTGGCGGTCGTCTTGATCGACCGGGTGCCGAGCGTCGCCGCTCTCGCCTCGATGCCCACCTTGTCGACGCCGGGCAGTCCGTGCAGGAAAGTCCGGAGGTCAGAGGGCGAATCAGGCGAGAAAGACAGCCTCGACGTCGCTGTCGCAGTCATGAAAGCGATTCTACGCGGCCCCCTGACAGTTGATCTTGATTGACCGGTAGGTTGACTGCGTGGACGTACTGGTCGTAGATCATCCGTTGGCGCAGACCCGGCTCACCGCCATGCGCAAAGCCGGCTCGGACCCGAGCGTCTTCCGGGCCGCGCTGCACGAGCTGACCACGATGGTGGTCTATGAGGCGGCCCGCTCGTTCCCGGTGGAGCAATACCCGATCGAGACGCCGGTCGCGCCGACCGAGGGCACCCGGCTGGCCAACCCGCCGCTGATCGTCCCGGTGCTTCGGGCCGGCCTCGGCATGTCCGACTCGGCACTGGCCCTGCTGCCCGAGTCGTCGATGGGCTTCGTCGGCCTCGCCCGCGACGAGGAGACATTCGAGCCGCGGGCCTACATGGAATCGCTTCCGGGTGACCTCACCGGCCTCCCCGTGCTGGTGCTCGACCCGATGCTGGCCACCGGCGGCTCGCTGATCCACTGCTGCAAGCTGCTGGTCGACCGCGGCTGCACCGACGTGATCATCTGCTGCGTGCTGGCCGCCCCCGAGGGCATCGAGCGCCTGGCCAACTCCGGACTGCCGCTGCGGCTGGTCACCGCCGCGATCGATCAGGAACTGAACGACAAGATGTACATCGTCCCGGGTCTCGGCGACGCGGGTGACCGGCAGTTCGGCGGGATGCCCCGGTTCTAACCAGAGCTCGGTTCTAGCCAGAGCTCGGGTTCTAGTCAGAGCTCGCTGTAGGACCAGCTCACGGCCTTGCCGTCGGCGAACGGCATGACGCCGTGGAAGACCGTGGGGGAGTCGGCGAAGACCAGCGGCAGGAAATGCCGGTCCGACTCCCACATCGGCACCCGCTGGGCCAGGATGTCCTCCACCTCGACCCAGTGCAGGCTGCCCTCGTCGTTGCCGGTCAGCGGCTCGCCGATCCACTCGTGGACGCGGAAGAGGAACCCGAACCAGTTCGACCCGTCGCGGCCGAAACCGGGCCACGAGATCGTCCCCGCGAAGTCGAGACCGGGACACTCCAGCCCGGCCTCCTCGCGGATCTCCCGGCGCATCCCGCTCGCCACATCTTCACCAGGCTCGAGCTTGCCGCCCAGACCGTTGTAATAGCCGTAGTGGATGTCGTCGGGCCGGGTGTCCCGCCGGATCATGAGCACGTGCTTGCGATCCGGCGAGAGGACGTAGCCGAGGGTGGCCAGGATGGCCCGCATGTCACCTCTCCAGCAGGGCGAAGAGCGCTTCCCAGCGGTCGATGATGTGATCCGGGGAGTAGCGCTGCACCGACCGCTGACCCGCCTCGCCCAGGCGTACGCGAAGATCGTGGTCCTTGATCAGCCGTTCCAGGGCGGCCGCCATGCCCGGTACGTTACCCGGCGTCACGACCAGCCCGCCGCTCACGTCGTCCTCGATCAGCTCGGTGACGCCCGGCGCGCAGTCGAAGGCGACCGTCGGCAGCCCGTACGCCATCGCCTCCATGAGCGCGATCGGGAAGCCCTCCTCGCGCGACGGCAGAGCGTAGATCGACGCCGCGCTGAGGGCGGCGTCCTTGTCGTCGGTCTGGCCCTGGAAGATCTGGGTGTCGTCAAGCCCGAGCTCGCGGGCGAGAGCGCGGAACGCCTCCTCGTCCGGGCCCGAGCCGAAGATCTTGAGCCGCCAGTCCGGGTAGAGCGGGCCGACCTGCGCCCACGCCTCGACCAGCATGTCGATGCCCTTGTCGTGGGAGATGCGGCGGAGCGTGACGACCGTCTTCTCCTCGAGCGTGGGCAGGGTCTCGGGCACCGTCATGAGCGGGTTGGGCATCGCGCCCACGTTGGTCATGCCGGCCCGCGCCCAGGAGTCCGCGTCGGTCTCGGTCAGCGCCAGGTGGATGTCGAGGCCCTCGTAGTAGATGCGCGCGCGGTTGTAGCGGGAGCTGTTCTTGCTCGCCTCGAACGACTCGTGGGACATGCCGATCGTGACCATCCCGGTGGTGTCGGCCGCGGCGACCCACTCGCCGGCCCACACCTGAGCCGCGATGACCACCGCGCCCGGCCGCGCCTCGCGGAACAGCGCGGAGAGCCGGCGGGCGCCCTCGGCCTGCTGGGACGCGCGGCGGCGCGTGCGGAACCAGCCTTTGCGGGGCAGGTGGTGGTCGTGCAGGGTGAGCTTCTTGAACCGCGCGTCGTCGCCGTAGTCGCGGTGTACGTCCGCCGGCTCGACCCCGATCAGCGTGACCCGGTGGCCGCGGTCGGTGAACAGCCCGGACACGTCGTGTGCCCACTGCTGGAGGCCGCCGAGCTCGTCGACGGCGTTGCAGACGATGAAGATGTCCCGGGGCTCAGCCACGGCGCGCCCCCTTGGCGAAGAAACGGTCGACGACGGCCTTGGCGGCGGTGCCGGTGTCGTACTCGCAGAATTGGGCCCGGAACGCCTGGTGCCGCTCGGTGTAGCGCTGTTTGTGCTGTTCGAGCTCGTCGAGCGCGGTGAACAGCTCGCCCTCGGTGTAGGTCAGCGGGCCGGGCGCGACCTCGGCGAGGTCGAAGTAGGAGCCCCGGCTGTTGCCGACGTAGTCGTCGTAGTCCGGCACGTGGAAGATCATCGGCCGGTCGAGGAGCGCGTAGTCGAACATCAGCGACGAGTAGTCGGTGATCACCGCGTCGGCGATCTGCATCAGCGGCGTCACGTCGTGCACGTTCGCGACGTTGCGGACCGAGTGCGCGTACGCCGGCGGGAGGGCGAACGAGACCAGGTAGTGCGGGCGGATCAGCAGCACGTAACGGTCGGAGAACCGCTCGACGAAATCGTCCAGGGAGAACGACAGGGTCAGGCCCTTCGAGCTGCCGGTGATGTCCTGCGGGCGGAAGGTCGGCGCGTACAGCAGGACCTTCCGGTCGTCGGTCAGGTCGAGCGACTTACGCAGCTTCACGAGCTCGTCCTGGTTGTGCGGGGAGACCAGCGCGTCGTTACGCGGGTAGCCGACGCGCATCAGGTCGGCGTGCACCCGCATGCCCTTGGTCAGGGTGCGCGCGTCGTGCTCCGTACGCGTCAGGAAGTAGTCGAAACGGTCGATCGCGTTCTGCAGGCGCTGCTGCTGGGTGGCCGTCTGCCGCTTGATGTTGGCCTCGTCGAAGCCCATCCGCTTGAACGCCGACCCGTGCCACGTCTGGATGTACGTGGTGGCGGACCGCTTGCGGAGATCGTGCGGGAAGCCCTGGTTGTCCACCCAGAACCCGGCCCGGCCGAGCTCGCGCAGATAGGGGTAGGACATGCGGCGCACCAGCTTGACGTCGGACGGGAAGCCGTTCGGGTGTTCGCCGATGTAGGACCAGACGGCCCGGAACGGGACCCCGGAGCGCTTGAGTTCCTCGTAGATGGCGCGAGGGCTGTCCGAGAACTGCTTGCCCATGTGGCTCTCGAACATGACCGTCCGCTTGCTGACCGGCAGCCGGGAGAAGACGTTCTCGTACCACGACAGCTTGGTCTTGCGGTCGTTGATCCGCGCCTCGAGGCCTTTCCGGAGGCCGGCCGCCTTGCTCCAGGCCCGGGCGCCGATCGAGTGGGACCGCAGCCGGCCCAGCACCGCGGCGCCCTTGCGGGCGCGCCCGCCCTCGGCGGCCAGCCGGAGCGCGAGGTTGAAGTTGTCGGTGCGGTACGCCTCCATGCGGTCGCCGGCCCACCGGGTCAGGCGGGGCCGGACCGGCAGGCGCAGCCGCTCGAGCACCTCGTCGGTGGCGAAGAGCTGAAGGTTGAAGGTCTCGCCGCCGGCCTTGACGCGCAGCGTGAAGGAGTAGACCGGGTCGATCACGCCGATCGGGCGGGGTGCCTGGCCCGGTGTGATCTTCGCGGTCCAGGTGAGCTGGTCGCCGAGGTTTTCGACCTTGACCTTCGTGACGAACTGGCGGCGGCGGTTGCGCCGGGCCCGGGTGATCAGATCGGCCTTGATCGCGCGCCCGTCGAACCGGGCCAGCGGGTTGGCGATCGTGCCGGTCAGGGTGACCGACCCGCCGTCCTGGTGCACGGCCGTGACCTCGGTGCCCAGGTTGAGCTTGGCGAGCGGTTTGTCCTGCAGCCCGAGTTCGGTGACGTCGAGCACCTCTTTGCCCAGCGGGTCGTCGAGGTAGCGGTCGCACCAGTAGACGCGGCCGTCGTGCACCGTGAGCGGGGCGGTCAGGTGGGCGTGGCGTGGCCGGTAGACCATGTAGTTGTACGCGTCGACGACCCCTTCGGCGTCACCCTGGCGAACCATGTACGCCGCGATCGCGGCGAGTGGCTTGGCCTGCCGGAGCGCCTCCGGGTTGATGCCGGTGACGTACGGCCGGGCGATCTCGATCATCTGCTGCTGGGCGGCCAGCGGCAGGTCACGGATGCTCTCCAGGTGGGTGCGCAGGTCGTTGTCGATGAACCGGATGTCCTTCTGCAGCCGCAGTTCCGGCGTGCCGTGGGCGTCGAGCAGCGCGTCGATCTGCTCGGTCACCGCGATGCGGTCGGTGAGATTGCGCACCTCGCGGGGCCGGTTGCTGATCGACAGCGACGTGCCGCTGCGCTCGACGTTCCAGGTGTAGACCCGCTGCGGGATGACCGCGATCCGCTTGGCCGTGAGGTACGCGTGGGCGGAGAAGACGTTGTCCTCGTAGTAGCGGTTTTCCAGGAAGACGAGGTTTTCGCGGATCAGGAAGTCGTGCCGGTAGAGCTTGTTGGTCGAGAGCACGTCGTAGAGCAGGTCGGGCTGGTCGCGCAACGACTCGTAGACGACCTTCTTCTTGACCAGCCATGGCATCCAGGCCTGGTCGACACCGGTTTCGACGTAGTGCCGGACGCTGCGCCCGACGACCATGTCGGCCCCCGACTCCTCGGCCATCGCCACGAGGTTGCGCAGGGCGTGGCGATCGAGCGTGTCGTCGCTGTCGAGGAACATCACGAACCGGCCACGGGCCTGCTTCACGCCGGCGTTGCGCGGGGCGCCGCAGTGGCCCGAGTTGGCCGGGAGCCGGATGTAGCGGACGTCGCCGGGGTGCCGGGCGACGACGCGCTCCATCACCTCGGGCGTGTTGTCGCTGCTGTGGTCGTCGACAACGATCACTTCGCGGCTTCGCAGCGATTGATCCAGCACCGATTGCACCGCTGTCTCGATGCGTTCGGCGTCGTTGTAGACGATGACCACAACCGTGACATCGGGCCGAGTGATGGTCGGGGTCACGGCTTGCGGTCCCTTCTGATGGGCTGGACTTCCGCCCGGGCGGTGTGCGGTCGGCATGGCTGCTGAGCAGCACAGATGCGACCTGAAGATCCAAAAAACCGCAGCCGGGAGGCGTGGGCGCGGTGGCGAACATCCTAAATGACCGTCACATGGCTATCAAATTAGCGAACGACGTCCAGTCCGTAGATGTAAGGCATCTCGTACACCCAAAATTGATCGGCTACCCTCGGACACCCGTACGGTGGATGAAGGGAAAGTTACGTGAAGGTGCTGATCGCCGGGGGTGCCGGCTTCATCGGCAGCACGATCGCGTCCTGCCTCATCGATTCGGGACATCGGCCGGTGATCCTCGACAACCTGGTCACCGGCCGCCGCGAGTTCACCGAGGGCCGCCCCTTCTACGAGGGGGACATCGCGGATCGCGCGGTCGTCGAGCGAATTTTCGCCGATCATCCTGACATTTCCGCCGTGATACATTGCGCGGCGCTGATCGTCGTGCCCGAGTCGGTCGAACACCCGATCCACTACTACCGGGAGAACGTCGCGAAGACGCTCGACTTCGTCGACCACCTCATCGACCAGGGCGTCACCCGGTTCCTCTTCAGCTCCTCAGCCGCGATCTACGAGCCGGGCGACGACTTCAGCGTCGACGAGAACTCCGGCGTCTCGGCGCTCAGCCCGTACGGGCGGACGAAGCAGTTCGTCGAACAGATGCTCCGGGACATTACCGTCAGCACTCCGCTGAGCGTGCTCTCACTACGCTATTTCAACCCGATCGGGGCCGACCCCAAGATGCGCACCGGTCTTCAGGTGCCGGAGCCGACCCACGTGCTGGGCAAACTGGTCGAGGCCTACCGCAACGGCGAGGCGTTCCCGGTGACCGGCGTCGACTACCCGACCCGCGACGGCTCCGGCCTGCGCGACTACGTGCACGTGTGGGATCTCGCCGCGGCCCACGTCCGGGCGATCGAGGTCTTCGACTCGGTCTTCGTCGGCGACGACCCGCGCTACCAGGTGCTCAACCTGGGCACCGGTACGGGCACCACCGTTCTCGAGTTCGTCGCCGCGTTCAACGAGGTCGTCGACCGGCCGGTGGCCGTCGAGCTGGCGCCCCGGCGCCCCGGTGACACGGCCGGGGCCTACACGCGCAGCTCGCGCGCGCGGGAACTGCTCGGCTGGCACGCCGAGCACACCGTCGCCGACGGCATCCGCGACTCGCTGGCCTGGTTCGCCGAGCGCGGCCGCATCCTGTCCGACCTGGCCTGATCGGCCAGATCCACTCTGGACAAGTCTCGGGGCGACCCGCAGGCTTCCTATCGAGTACGGTCGGCCGACCGTCTGCCACATCGCCGGAGGAACTGTCATGTCAGCCGAGGCCACGATCGACGTCGTTCGGTCGGACACCGCCGAAGCACCCGGCGAGCCGCGCGTACGCCGGCGGCGGTGGGACACGAACGGTGTCGCGGCGAGCGCCGCCGCCCTGCTCTCGATGGCCGCCTTCTGCCTGGCCCTCGCGCTCCGGCACACCTACCCGTTCGGCCACCGGTCGCGGGCGGTCAACGACCTGGCCAACCAGTTCCTGCCGTTCCACGAGCACCTCTGGGACATCCAGCACGGTGTCAGCAGCGGCGACATGTTCTTCAACTGGAACAGCGGGTACGGCGTACCGTTCCTGGCCGACTTCTTCACCTACCTGTGCAACCCGTTCTCCTGGATCGTCGGCCTCTTCCCGCGCGACATGGTCGACCTGCCGGTCTTCCTGGTCACGCTGTTCAGCATCGGTCTCGGCACCGCCCTGATGACGGTCTTCCTCGGCCGCCTGCACGCCGGGTCGCCGTGGTGGCGGGCGCTGCTGGCCGTCGGATACGGGTTGTGCTCCTGGGTGCTCAACGACGGATTCGCCGATCCGATGTGGATGTGGGGCATCGTCGCCCTGCCGCTGCTCGGCATCGCCACCGACTGGTGCATCCAGGGGCGGCGCTGGGTGATCGGCACACTGTTCTTCGCGGCGGCCTGGGCAGGCAACTTCTACACCGGAGCCATGGCGACCATCGCCGTCGGCCTCATTCTGCTCACGCGGGTGCTGCTGCTGACCTCACCGCTGCGTGACCGGCTCCGCATCCTCGGGCGAGCCGGCACGATGGTGGCGGTCGGTGTGCTTCTCGCCGCCCCGATCATGACCGTCGACCTGCCGGCCAGCACGGATTCGCAACCGGCCCCGCCGAACACCTTCAGCGGCGCTTTCCCGCCCGTGCTCGACGTCCTCGCGCAGCTGCTCCCGGCCGGCCGGGAGATCAGCGCCGTGCCCGACGTCTTCGTCGGCATCTTCGCGCTGGTGCTGGTCGCCGCGTTCCCGTTCCACCGGCTGGTGCCGCTGAAGGAACGGCTGATCTGGCTCGGCCTGCTGGCCGTGACCATGTTCTCGTTCCTCTGGGAGCCGACCCTGCTGGTGTGGCACGGCCTGGCCCTGCCCAACGGCAGTCCGTACCGCGCCGCCTTCGTCTTCGCCGGCATGCTGGTCATGGTCGCGTGGCTGTCGCTCGCCCGGCACCCTCGCCCGGCCGCACTGCTCATCGGCGCCGGCCTGGTGCTGGCGCTGCTGCTGGTGTCGCGCAACCTGGATTCGGTCCGCCACTCGGTATGGGTCTCGGTGCTGCTCGGCGGCCCGGCCGTGCTGGTGTCGCTGCTGGCGCTCCATCGCTGGCGCGACTCCCGGTGGGTGCGCGGCGGCGCGGCCCTGGTCCTCACGGCCACGGTGTTCTTCGGCTCGGCCTATTCCGCGTACGTGGCGGAGGCGATCCGCAGCAAGATCCCGTTCTTCACGCCGATGGCGAGTATGGCGACGCCCCAGGCGCGTAGCGCGTACACCGCTCTGCAGGCGGCCCGGACCTGGCCGGACGGCCGGGTGGAGCCCGGGCCGTACCGCTTCGCCAACAACGACGGGGCCCTGCTCGACGTCGAGGGCGCGCGCTACTACAGCAGCTACATCCCGGCCGTCACCGCGCAGGCACTGCAGGGTCTGGGCGTCAGCTGGACGATCAGCGGCCGGCACATCCACAGCCCGACCGACCCGGTGACCCGGGCCCTCATGGGCGTGACCACCTATCTCGACCCGGCACCCGCACCGCAGAACTTCACGGTGACCCAGGCCGGCCCGGCCGCGCCGCTGGTCACCGTGCATCCGGCCGGCGCCGTCGAGCGGCCCGGGGCCTCGGCCTTCGCCCGGCAGCAGGCGCTTCTCGGTGCCACCGTCTACCAGGTGCCCAAGCTGACGTACGCCACCGGACCGGAGCCCACCCGGACCGCCGGCGGCTGGCAACTGGCCCGGACGCCCAAGGACGGCGAACGGGTGACCTTCTCGGCCAGCTGTGCTCCGGGAACCGACGCGTACTTCTACACGCCGTGGCTCGACGGCTGGGTCCGCGGGCCGCAGAACGACATCAACTACGTCGGCCGCGAATCGCTGACCAGCAACCCGATGGAGCTGCTCGGCACGGTGCCGGCCGACGGCACGGTCAAGATCGCGATCAGCTCGCGGAAGAACCAGGTCCTGCCGGACGCCTCGCTGGGCTGCCTCGACAAGTCCAAGCTGACCGCGGCGATCGCCGGCCTACGGGCGACCGGCGCGACCAGGATCGAGGCCGGCGGTCACAGCATCGACGCGACCCTCCCGGCCGGCAGCACCGGCGTCGCGGTGCTCGCGGTGCCGGCGGTCAAGGGCTGGGCGTGTTCGCACGACGGTGGCAGTCTCGGCCAGCCGTCCTCGGCTCAGGGCTTCCTCGCGGTGCCGCTGGACGGGGGCGCCTCGAGCATCCACTGCACGTTCCGGACGCCGGGGTTGAAGAGCGGTCTGGCCCTCAGCGGTCTGGCCCTGGTCATCATCCTCGCGACGGCGGGAACAGCCACGGTGCGCCGGCGGCGGGCACCGGAGGAGAGCGGAACGCCGGCGGGCCGAGCGCGGATTCCGTCGCCCCGGCGGGCCCCGGCGATCGAGTCCTGACCGGCCGAGGCAACGCCGGCCCGCGCAGGCAACGCTGGCCCCGGCGCCGAGGCAACGCTGGCC